>NZ_LWFZ01001336.1:0-25736 GCF_001635225.1 Oleiphilus sp. HI0086 | reverse complement strand
GCTTGGTAAAGGCCAAACTGTGCCAGAATTCGAACGTCAGTTATTCAATTGTCCTGAAGGTTTAGCCAGTGCGCCAATCGAAAGCCGTTATGGTGTGCATGTTGTTTTCATTAACCACAAAGAAGAAGGTAAAGCTTTACCTTATGAGATGGTTAAAGAACGAATTTCTGATTACCTGAATGAAAAGGTTAGACGTAAAGCGATTGCCCAGTATATTCATTCATTAATTATGGATGCCGACATTGAAGGTTTCGACTTTAGTGTGTCCGACTCCCCTTTAATGCAGTAAGCTCCCCATATTTGGGGTCAGAGTAAAAATGGCTGTTTTTACTCTGACTCCAATTTCTTATCTAATAATGATCGGCTCAAGGTCATAAAAATGACTGAAGAGATCCCTGCAGCGGCAAATAGCATACACATCACCATTATCTGATAGCGAGCGGCAATAAAAGGCGATACGCCAGAGAGTATTTGCCCCGTCATCATTCCAGGTAGCGAGACCAGACCGACGGCGAACATTGCATTGATATTTGGAATCATTGCCGTGTTGAAAGCCGTATTCCG
Organism: Oleiphilus sp. HI0086; assembly: GCF_001635225.1. Lineage (NCBI taxonomy): Bacteria > Pseudomonadati > Pseudomonadota > Gammaproteobacteria > Oceanospirillales > Oleiphilaceae > Oleiphilus > Oleiphilus sp. HI0086. Next base: position 25,172 of record NZ_LWFZ01001336.1, on the reverse strand, counting down.
TGCAGTTTCGTAAACATGGCCACTACGAAGTTCAGCCTGTAAACGTTCGCCAGCCAAACTAATGCTGGTCATTGAGGTTGCAAAAATCATCCCGGCTAGTGGAATCATATAACGTGGCAAGTACCAAGGGTCTAGCTGTAACACTAGCTGTGTGACCAGAGCAAGCATTAAACCGCCACCAATAAATACCGCAATCAGCGCTTTACTGAATAACTGAAAGCGTCCCTTTGTTGATAGTGCGTTGTTGCCAGTGCTATCTGACAGCGTGTTTAGAGATATCCAGCTCGATGCCAGCATCATCACTGATAGAACAGCCAAGGTGAGCAAGCTGCTTTCTGATTCGAAGATCATGATCAGCGCGTAGCCAATTAATAGCAGCTGGAGTAGCATGCGGATGATTGAGTAACAGGCTTTTCCGTATGCCAGCCCCCAATATCGCATTAGAGCAATCACAAAGAAAGTAGGGATAAAAGCGATGAGCAAGCGTTCAAAGGGAATGATTTCAATAGTCATCGGAAACTCGAAGTGATTGAAAGGACGGCGCGTATCATAACATGGAGCAGAGTAAAGCGATGGCACTTCAAGAATGATCTGGGTCATACAAAACCTGAAGAATACTCATAAAATGGTAAATAATACGGCGAAAAGTGGTATCTCCTGTTAAGCTTGAAAGCAATCATGACTTTACTTCGGAGAGTACGAGTGTTTTTTGAAAGCTCATCCAAGAAACTAGCTAAGCTTGAAATCAACATGGCCGCTGCAGAAAGCTATCAGGCTTGGTGCAGTGCGGCAGAAAAACATGACCTGGCTTCGGGTGCCAGCGAATGGAAAGAGCTTGAGCATACAAGCGAATATGACTACAAACAGATTCGTCATCGTCTAGAAGCTCTTCAGAGGCTTCGTCGAGACAACAATTATCATGGCTTACTGTTCGCTCTGAATGAAGGTATACATGGCAATATGGGGGGAATGGGTAAGCCTGTTCTCTATAACCATGCCAAGTATGGTACGAAGAAACTTATCGAAGAGTATGTCGATGAGATAGTTGAGTCCATAGAGCATATCGCAGAATTAGATGCCTCGCAGATCGATTATGAAGAGCGCCTAGACTTCTTTCATCGAGCCAGCCTTTGCTACGGCCGAACAGCGCTGATGCTCAGTGGCGGCGGTGCACTTGGACATTTCCACATTGGTGTTGTAAAAGCCTTGCTTCAGCAAAATCTTCTACCAAGTGTTATATCAGGCGCTAGTGCGGGCTCGGTCATTACAGCCATATTTGGTACGCATACAGATTTGGAGCTAAAAGAACTCATTCAGCCAGTGAGAATGTTAGCTGAGGCGAAAGAAAATGCAGGCTGGCTTAAAAAGCTCTTGTATGGAAAGAGAAAGCGCGCTGATATCAAAGATTTTGAAGAGCATGTGCTCAATCGTTTGGTACCTGATCTGACCTTCCAAGAAGCGTATGAACTCACAGGCCGTCGGATCAATATTTCCGTAGCGCCTGCAGAACTCCATCAGACCTCTCGTTTGTTGAATGCGATTACTTCACCAAATGTTTATATTCGTACTGCTGTGCTTGCTTCGTGTGCAGTGCCCGGTATTTTCCCTTCTGTCATGTTGGAAGCGAAGAATGAGCTTGGTGAGCGTCAAGCCTATCTACCCACACGACGCTGGATAGACGGTTCTTTTAGTGATGACTTGCCGGCTAAGCGTTTGGCTCGTTTATACGATGTGAATCACTATATCGGAAGTTTGATTAATCCGATCGTATTGTTTACTAAAGATGGTTGGGATAACACGAGAATTCCAAGTTGGGTACGCTGGCTAACGCATAAGAGTGCTAGCCGTTTTGCCAAAGCAACTTGTGCCGTGAGTCAGAAATATACTCCAAACTGGACGCGTTTTAATGTCTTGATGAATACCGTTGCCTCGGTGCTAAACCAGGAATACAGCGCCAATATTAATGTCTACCCGGATTTTAGAAAATTCGATTTTCGGCAAATACTTAGCCCGCTGTCTGAAGCCGAGTTACTAGAGCTGGTTCGACAAGGGGAATTGGCAACCTGGTCACAGATGGAGCGAATTCGTATTACCAGCAAAGTAGAGCGAACGCTGGAGCGAATTTTGGAAGAATATGGAGAAAATGACCTGCTACATGCGAAGATGAAGCGGCGTAAGAAACAGGTTCAAAAAACCTAAGTTAGTGCATGTCCAGCTGTAGGGACATTTTATCAATAGGCGTTACTGAAAGTAGTGATTTCATACAACGCTTTGAGTCGTAGCCGCACAAAGCGATCTCCTCATCCGAAAATATCCAGGGTTTGCCAGATTCATACAATTCCAAGCGGGCGTTGAGAGGTGCTTGGTACTGCTCCATATAGTGGTGCTTGGCGCTATAGTATTTTAAACTCGATAAAGCATCCCTTTGCGTGATTACTGCTCGTTCGAATAAACCATTAGCCGCATAAACGGCAGCAGCAGTGTCTAGAAAAAGAGGGCGGTCTGAAAGGTCCTCATCATCGATGATATCCTCTATCATTTCTAAAGCACGTTGCGGGTTTCTAAATGAATCATTGGGATATGTTGCCAGCCACCAAGCATAGAAAGCATTGGAGCTGTCAAAAACCTGGTTTTCAATCGATTTCTCAAAATAGTAGCGTGCATTGTCAAGATTACGCTCAGTCCCGTGCCCAACCAGGCTGCTATGCGCTAATACTGCCAATGCCCAATAATACTCCTGGTACTTTTCGCTTTTCAGGATTTTAAAAGCTAATGACTTATCTGGCTCTTCAGTGTCAGCAAGAATTTGGTAGGCTTTTATCAAGGGTATGTAATAGTCATAAGCTTGGTCATAGCGCCCATAATCTGCTTTTTCTGCGATATCGAGATAAAGACGGGATTTTTCCAGATCTCTAGGGACTTGATAGTCGAGGATATAAAGGTTCGCTGCATGCAATGCGGGAATTCGGTAGCCGAGCTTTGCGTCCTGCTCGAAATAATGAAGGGCTTCAGGATAGTTGTGTGCTTCTAGATTTTGTAAGGCTTGTCTAAAGTTCGTTGCACAGGCGCTGAGTTGGATTACTAGAGCTATCACTAGTGAGAGTTTTATTGCACGACTGATCAAATTACCACTAAACACTACCGGCTATCCTTATTTAAATAATCCTTCAGCTATTCTACCACTGGTTTAGAGTATGTACACTTTAATGAAATATAAATAGAGAAAGGCCGAGACGATGTCCGGGCTTTCTCTAACAAGTAAAGTAAACTAACGCCCCATGAGACCCGCCACGGCTGCAACATCATCTTTGCTTTCCAGTAATTGTGCCAAAGCTTCCTCGGCTTTTTCTGGTGTGATGTGCAGACGGGTATAAATACTTTCATCAAGTTTGTCGGCTGGTTTAGGAACAACGCCTGCGTCAGCCAGCATATGTTGAGTGAGCTGCAGTAAACCGGCGTATTCAGCATTTACACCTTCGAAGGCCTGATTCTTTTGGTGTCTCAAGCCAATAATGACTTCTTCTGGCATATTCCAGACAGACATCAGCTGGCTACCAATTTGTTCACGAGTAATGCCCAGTAAGAAGTGCTCAATATAGCCACTGTCTAAATGGGGGTTTGCTTCAATATAGCGACACATCAACGAGAAGTGAGGCGGGAAGACGTGTGCAAGCACCAAATAACCAAAGTTATGCAGCAAGCCCGAAAGATAAGACAAGCCGAAACTGGGGCGATAAGTCGGGTCAATTTTGCTTAGAATTGAGGTCGTACCTAGAGCTAGCCACATGGCTTGCTGCCAATAGGGGGCATAACCTTTTGGCTCATCCTTAGGAACTTTTAGTGTTCTTCCCAGAGCTAAACCCATTGCCAGGTTCATCACCATATCAAAGCCCAATACCCTGATGATCGCGTCGTGAACTGACTTGATCTTTCCGGGTGCATTGTAAAATGAGCTGGAAGCCCAGCTAACTACCTGAGCAGCAAGGCTTGGATCTTTTTCGATGATATCTGCCAGTTCATCAGCGCCTGCATCAGGGTTGGAGCGAAGGCGAATAATTTCTTGTGCACTCTGAGGCAGAGGTGGAAGCTCAAGAGTGTCTTCCAAGCGCTGTTTAATACGTAAGGAGGTAAACTTCTCAATCGCTTGATTGATCTGCTCAAGGTCACTGCCTGGTTGATTTATGTTGTAAGGTATCGATGATAGAGGCACTGCAAAGCTTTCGACTTTAGCTTTTCTAGTTGAGGCTGAAAAGGCCTCTTTACTCAGCTTGATCAGTTTATCTGCTTCATCGGTTTCGATATAGACGGTATCCTGTTCGATGACACGAGCATCGACAATCGCCGGTAAACCGGTGATATCCGGAATAGCCGGAAGCGTTTTGATGCTATGCACGGCGATTAGGCTGTGTACATCCTCATGTGGCAGCGCTTCGAATGAGCGCCCTACCTTACTGTTCAAACTGTCGACATCCAGCATACTGTCGGCTAAAAATATTAGCTGCGAACGCCCTAGTGTGTCTGCCATCAAGATGGTTTTCAGAATCTGGCTATCGGGAATGCCTTCACGGTCAACTAACACTGGCTGGTCCGCTTCAGTCAAATTAATTTCGGCATCATTCTGGTATTGTTCAAAAACTTTATTCACCACCGCGGGTATCATGTCATTTAACTCTTTGTTATCCATAAGCGTTTCCATATCAATAAGCTAAGTGTAGATCAATCCAGCAAAACAGTTCGTCAATTTAGTCGAAGGTAACAAAAATACTAAACTTCGCCATAAACACGCTTTGCGCCGACCCATCGACGAATCAATAGTTCACTGAGCTTGGAGTCCTCAAACACTTGTGCAGCCATGGTTTTGACTTCAGGAAGCCAATTTTGGTCACGTTGAAGGTCTGCAATCCGAAATTCGACCATACCGGTTTGCCGGGTACCCAGAACTTCACCAGGGCCTCTTAACTCCAGATCTTTCTCGGCAATGACAAAGCCATCGTTACTTTCGCGCATTACACTTAAGCGCTCTTTGCCATTGGCGGATAGAGGTGGGTGGTACATTAGCGCACAATAGCTTTTTAAAGCGCCCCTTCCTACGCGGCCGCGCAACTGATGTAGCTGGGCGAGCCCTAAGCGCTCAGGGTTTTCAATAACGATAAGGTTCGCATTGGGAACGTCCACACCGACTTCAATAACAGTCGTAGCAACCAATACATCAATACGCCCTTCTTTGAACTGATCCATGATTAGGCTTTTATCCTGAGCCTTCATTCGCCCATGAACCAAGGCGACAACCAAACCTCCTAGCTGAGCTTGTAACCAGGCCAGGCTTTCCTCTGCAGCCTGACACTGCAGGGCTTCAGATTCTTCTATAAGAGTGCAAACCCAATAGGCCTGACAGCCGGCTTCACAAGATTTTCTAACCCGTTCAACCATTTCGGAGCGTCGACTATCTGGAATGGCAAAGGTTTCTATTTTTTGTCTGCCTGGGGGGAGTTCATCGATTACCGAGGTGTCGAGGTCGGCGTAGGCGCTCATTGCCAATGTCCGGGGTATGGGCGTGGCGGTCATAATGAGCTGATGTGGCACCAAACCGGAGTCTTGCCCTTTGTTTTTTAAGGATAAACGCTGGTGAACACCAAAGCGGTGTTGCTCGTCGATAATCGCCAGGGCCAAGCGTGAAAACTTCACTTCATCTTGAAACAAAGCATGTGTGCCGATGACGACTTGAGCATTACCCGATGCGATTTTTCCCAAGGCGGCTGCTCGGGTCTTGCCCTTTGACTTACCACTTAGCCATGCGATTTCTATCGAGTTGCCATCAGGAAGCTTAAGCTCGGCAAACCACTGACTGAAGTTCAATAGATGTTGCTCGGCAAGAATTTCAGTGGGAGCCATTAAAGCGACTTGAGCACCCGACTCTACAACCTTTAAGGCTGCCAAGGCCGCAACGATGGTCTTACCTGAGCCGACATCGCCTTGTACCAATCGTAGCATGGGGAAGGCTTGGCCTAGGTCATGGTCGACGTCGCTGCACACTTTTTTTTGTGCACCGGTTAGTTCAAAGGGGAGCTGCTCAAGCAGTTGAGTGCCTAGCTGGCTATTATTCTGGCAAGGCAAGGCTTGGTGACTTTGTACGCCTTTGCGGAGTTTTAACAGACTTAAGTGATGCCCGAGTAATTCTTCAACAATAAGGCGTTGCTGACATAAATGCCGCCCTTCTAGCAAAGCGAGTTGGTCGGCTTCGGTTGGTGGAGCATGTAAGTAACTTAGTGCATGTTTAAGTTCCGGTAGCTGGTAGGCTTTTCGAATGCTAGGCGGCAGTAGATCGCGGACATCGCAGCGATCCAGCCAGCCAAGCGCTTGACGACAGATTGCACGGAGTCTTGCTTGTTGAATTCCTTCGGTTAAGGGATAAACCGGAGTTAAAGTTTCGGGTGCGGTATTCTTCTCGTCCCCTGTGATGATATTGTACTCAGGGTGATAGAATTCTATTCCCAGCTTTCCAAGCCTGGCCTCACCATAGCAACGCAGGTAGGTACCTTTTTGAAGTTGCCGGGCTTGAGCTGCGCTGAAGTGATAAAAACGCAGTGTAACGGTGCCGCTGGCGTCTTTTACTTTGACTTCTAGACTACGCCTTCTTCCATGAACGACTCTACTACCGAGCACTTCCACTTCAAACAAGCCTTGCATGCCGGGGCGAAGCGAGGCTGCAGAGTGAATACGAGTTCGGTCTTCGTAACGAAAAGGCAGGTGGAAGAGTAGGTCCTGCATGTTGTGAATATCGAGCTTGGAAAGTGTTTCAGCCAGTTTGGCGCCCACACCTTTTAACTGCGTAAGCTCTATTTCCTCCAGCGCTGCCATGCCGATTTAACCCTTTTGTGTGAGTGCAGGTACTTCCATGCATCTACGAATGTCTTTTAGAGTACTTCGTTTTATACTAGCGACAAATCATATAGAAAAGGCTTGGCGCTATGCAAGGTAAGAAGGTTTTGATAGTCGGTTGCGGTAAAATCGGTGGGCGCGTAGCGAAGAGGCTTTCAAGTGACTTTCAAGTTTTTGGTTTACGCCGAAGACCTCAAATGTCTCAGGATGACATTCATTATCTTGCTGCAGATGTTCGAGAGGCATCGAGTTTAGAAGAGGTGTTTTCACAAGTCCTGACTGATGGTGTTGATTACCTGATTTATTGCCTGACGCCTTCCCAGCGCACCGAACAGGCTTATCGTGATACCTATGTCACGGGTTTAGAAAACACGCTTACGATGCTTCCTAATCCGAAGCGCTTAAAGCGATTGATCTTTGTTTCCAGTAGCAGTGTCTATCACCAGAATGATGATAGTTGGATAGATGAGCAAAGCCCTTGTGAACCAAAACAGTTTTCAGGAAAGCTTATCTTTGAAGCGGAAGGTCTACTTCGACACAGCGGCATACCCAGCACGATTATTCGTTTTAGCGGGATCTATGGTGGTTCTCGTCGCCAGTTAATTAATCAGGTAAAGCAGTCTGCGGAAAGTGGCGCGGCTATTTTAAGTAAAGCCTTACGTCGAAGTAACCGTATTCATGAAGATGATTGCGTGGGTTTTATTGAGCACTTAATTCGCTTGAATGCTCAAGGCTCAGCGTTGGAGCCGCTATATCTTGCTAGTGATAGTGAACCAGTAGATCTTAATGAAGTGATTATCTGGCTAGCAGAGCACTTGGGGCTGACCATCAATACCCAACCTTCCGAGCAGGCAAAACGGCGAAGCGGAAATAAGCAGTGTTCCAATAGGCGAATGTTGGATAGTGCTTATCAACTTCACTATCCGACTTTCCGAGAAGGTTATCAGGCGATGTTAAGACAAACCTAAATAGATGAATTCATCACCATTATGCCATCCATTTCAACCTGAGCATCTTTAGGTAGTGATGCGACGCCAATGGCGGCTCTTGCGGGATAAGGCGCTTCAAAATACTTGGCCATGATTTCATTCACGGTGGCGAAGTGTCCTAGGTCTGTCAGGAAAATATTGAGTTTAACTATGTCTTGAAGTGTACCGCCTGCGGCATTGCATACAGCGGTAAGGTTATCAAATACTCGCGTGATTTGCGTGCTGATATCGCCTTCTACCAGGCTCATCGTACTTGGGTCCAGCGGGATCTGGCCAGATAAAAAAACGGTCTCGCCGACTTTTACTGCCTGGGAATAGGTTCCGATTGCTTCCGGTGCATCTGCTGTTTGAATAATGGACTTGTTACTCATATTTCCTCCTGGAAGCTAATCACTTTATTTTGATATGACTCTGGTAAGCCTTAGAACGGCTTTGATTGAGCGAATTCGGCGCATAACTCGAGCCAGGTGTCGTCGACCCTGAACATGTAGCACAACACTAACAACACTTAGTTTGGCGTTTTGTTCCGTCACGCCGATTCGTTCGATATTACCTTCGGCGTGCGTTATCGCTGCGGCTAGCTCGGCAATAATGCCGCGTTGGCGTTCAAGCTCTACCTTCAATTCAACGGTAAACTCATCGGTAATATCTTTCACCCAGGATAAGTGCATTTGAACCTGATTGTTGCTTAGGTTCATAATTTTTGAGCAGCCCTCGGAATGAATGGTGATGCCAGAGCCTGTGTCAGGTAAGCCTACGATCGGGTCGCCCGGGATCGGGTGGCAGCAATGTGCGAAAGACAGGTTCATTCCTTCTGAGCCCTTGATCATCATGGACACTGTAGAGGTATCTTGAGCTTCGTTTTCAGCCTCATCTTGTATTGCATCAGACATCAATTGACGAGCAATGATGAACGGCATGCGCTGACCTAAACCGATATTGCGCAGGAGTACATCCATGCTCTCGGCTTGGTTATGTTCAAGAACTTTTTGAATCTGTGCTTCAGGAATATCTTTCCAGGAAACATTAATGCCAGAGAGTGACTTATCGAGCAAGCTCTTACCAAGCGCTAGGCTTTCGGCTTCGCGTTGGTCTTTCAAGTAGTGCCTTATGCTGCTCTTGGCTTTACCGGTTGTGACAATATTCAGCCAAGCCCTACTTGGTTTAGCGCTAGGGGCAGTGACTACTTCAACCGTTTGCCCGCTTTGTAGAGGTACGCTCAAGGGGGCAAGTTGTTTGTTTACGCGACAGGCGACACAAGCATGACCAATATCGGTATGGATAGCATAGGCGAAGTCGATTGGGGTTGCCCCCGCAGGTAATTCGAGAATCGCGCCTTTGGGTGTGAATACATAGATCTCGTCGGGGAAGAGGTCGATCTTAACGTGCTCAATAAACTCCATAGAGTCAACGGCTCGTTCACGAAGTTCTTTCAGGCCGCTTAGCCAGCGATCAATACGCGCCTGATTGGCCAAGGCGAGATCTGACTCATCTTTATATTGCCAGTGTGCAGCAATACCGTAGTCAGCCAAATCTTCCATATCCTTAGTACGAATCTGAATCTCGATATTAACGTGCATACCGAAAAGTGTCGTATGGAGAGACTGGTAGCCATTTGCTTTAGGTACGGCGATATAGTCTTTAAAACGAAAGGGCAGCGGCTTGTATAAACTGTGGGCGGCTCCGAGCACGCGATAACAATCGTCTTCAGAGTCAGTAATAATTCGAAAGGCATAAACATCCATAATTTCATGGAAGGATTTATGCTGGTATTTCATTTTTTTATAAATGCTGTTCAGGTGCTTCTCGCGACCGAGTATCTCAGCATTAATACCGCGTTCTTTGAGCTTATCTTCAAGGCAATGTTGAATATCGGCAAGAATTTCATTGTGATTGCCACGTAACTTCTGCACTGCCTGGCCAATATATTTGGCTCGCATCGGGTACATGGCGGCAAAGCCTAAGTCTTCTAGCTCTACCCGAATGCTGTTGATGCCCAGTCGGTTGGCAATTGGCGCGTAGATATCCAGGGTCTCGGTGGCAATGCGTCGACGCTTTTCGGCATGCAAAGGCCCCAGCGTACGCATATTGTGCAGGCGGTCTGCCAGTTTGACTAAAATGACACGAATATCTTTGGCCATCGCCAAGGTCATTTTCTGGAAGTTGTGGGCCTGCGCTTCGGCTTTGGACTTAAACTCTATCTGCGTCAGTTTACTTACGCCATCGACCAGGTCAGCGACAGTATCATTAAACTGCTCGGCTAACTCTTCTTTGGTAACCTCGGTGTCTTCAATGACATCGTGAAGCAGTGCGGCCATTAGTGTTTCGTGATCCATGTGCAAACCAGCAAGGATCTTGGCAACGGCTACCGGATGGATGATGTATGGGTCGCCACTTCGACGGTACTGACCTTCGTGTGCATCTTTAGCACACTCGAAAGCCTGCAAGATCATAGAGACCTTGTTGTCATCCAGATAAGTTCTGACTGCCGCTTCGAGTGATTCTATCAATGCCTGTTCTGCCTGTTCTTTAATAATATGTTTCTAGAAACACGAGTGCCTTAAAATACGAGGGGGATAAGCTCTAAAGCAAAAAAAAGCCGAACGTTTCCATTCAGCTTTATGCGCTCTCACCTATCTTAAGTGAGAACAGATGATTTTCAAGAGTAATTCTCAAGAAAACCACATAATTTATTCATTTTTCAGCAGATTAAGAAGAAATCTCTTCGCGCTTGATCACATCATCATTGATCAAACCTTCTGCAATTTCACGCAAGGCAACAACAGTAGGTTTGTCATTTTCCCACTCTACGAAAGGCTCTTTGCCGCCATTTGCTAGTTGTCTGGCTCTCTTGGTTGAAACCATTACCAATTCAAAACGGTTATCAACGTGATCTAAACAATCTTCAACGGTCACTCTAGCCATTAAATTTTCACCTCTGGAAAAGACGCACTACTCAATAAATAAGGCAGAACTACAGTCCCACCCAAAAACGACCGAACATACTACGAAAAACGCTCTAAGAAGACAATAGCTCGGTCAATATTTCTTCATGCTGCGCGCTTTGACTGGCGGTGTCTAGCCGATTTGATTTAAAAATCGACAATAGATCGCTTAATGCATCGCCAAATTGATCGTTAATAACCAGATAGTCGTACTCATGATAATGGCTACTTTCACTGGTTGCATCGGCCATGCGGCGCTCAATGACTTCTTCACTATCTTGGCCGCGCCCTTGTAAGCGTTCGCGCAAGGCGGCTTTAGATGGAGGTAGGATAAAGATGCTCACGGTATCTGGCATCAGTTCTCTTACTTGCTGCGCACCCTGCCAATCGATTTCAAGAATAACGTCTTGCCCAAGCGCCATACGCTGCTCAAGCCAGGTCTTGGAGGTACCGTAGTAGTTATCGAAAACTTTTGCATGCTCTAGAAAGCCAGATTCAGATATGAGCTGCTCAAACTCGGGGATGCTGACAAAGTGATAATTAACGCCATCGACTTCCCCGGGACGAGCCTGGCGAGTGGTATGAGAAACTGAAACTTCGATACCTGAGTCGGCTTCGAGTAAGGCTGCTACCAGGCTTGTTTTCCCTGCTCCGGAAGGGGCTGAAACGACATATAAACGCCCTTGCCTTGCAACTTCTTTAGACTTTTCACCTGTGCTACCCACTCTTTCTCCTCCAGATTCTAAGCAATGTCTAGGCTGTTATTCATCAGCTAAAACAACTATATTTAATGCGATGTGGAGCATTATGCTAAATTTCAGCTAAAAAGAGTATCTCTTAGTCTCAGTAGATCTTGATAAAGCGCTACAGACGAATTTTATTGAACGGCTAATACTGTTGGTATAAACACCCTGTGAAACAATATTGTCATTATCACCCGATTTCTCCGGCAATCTGGCATTGCCTGTCATGCGAGCGTCATTACGATAAGCTTTGCATGCCCGATGGTGACGAAAGGCAGCAGAAGGCTAAGTGCCCACATTGTAAAAAGCCCATGTCTTTTCTTGAGAAGCGTCACGAGATGCCTCCATTTTGGTCAATGCAACAGCGTTTTTTCGGTCTGCCATTTAAAACAGACGCTTTGTTGCTTTCCTTGTTGTTAGGCCTTAGTGCACTAGCGATGCACTTAAATGCGATATTCGCCCTGCTACTTGCTAGTATCTTGTCTCTAGTGCTTGTGAACTTCTCTGTGCAGGTAGCGCGGAGCTATAGTAAGGCGACTCGCTTATCATCGACGACAGGTTCAAGCTCATTTAATGGGGGGGTGCCAGGAATTGCCTCGGCTTTAGATTTTAAACAGGCTAAGACGAGCCTGATTATTACCGGACTATTAATCGTTTGCTTTGCGCCCCCCATACTTTTACTGAATTATGTTAGTGGCTGGCTTGCCCTAACCTACGCGTTACTTGTTTTATCGATTCTGCCCAGTGTATTGCTTATGCTGCTGTATAGCGATAAACGGCAAGGCGGCCATGGATCTGCTCCACCTAGTTGGATGAGCATTATTAAAAAGATGCACTTATCTTATGTCAGCTTGATTGCATTTTTTGCGATGAGCTATTTGAGCGTATTGGTGATCGCAGATTTGCTTCACCCTGTATTACCCTCCTTTGCTTTTGCTCCGGTTTGTGTGCTGCTGACGGCATATTTTGTTATAGCCCTGTTTGCGGTTTTGGGTTACGTCTTAAAGCGTTATGAATTCTTTTCATCGGTGAGCAGTGTCAAAGCGCTTGAGAGCGAACAAGACAATACGCCAACTGACAGCTCACAACGAATCAATGCTGACTTAGATATCGCGATCAAAGATGGTGACTTTTCCAAAGCCTTGTCTCTTTTGGAAAACAGTATGAAAGGCAAGGGAAAGCGGTCTGACTTGAGAGTCCATCAGCTGTATACGCTATTGCTAGAGCGCCGAGACCTGGTTCGCCTGGAACAGCATAGTCACTTGTTTTTTGAACTCTTACTGGGTCGGGGGCAGAAGTTGGCAGCTTATGAGTTGTTTGAAATGCTGCGCAATGAGCAAGAGAAGTTCCTGGTGCACGATATTCAACTGAGCCTCGATCTGGCTGAAGCGTTTTATCAGATGAAAGAGTATAAACTGGTGCTTTGGTTAGCACGTGAAGCGCACCAACGATTTGACTCGTGCCCGGAATTGGCGAAGTTATATTTACTAGCCGCTAAGACTATTCTTTCGAAGTCCAAGACACCGGAAAAAGCACGTGCATTCTTGCACTATATTGACGAGAACTTTCCGGATACCGAGTTTAAGGAAGCCGCAAGGCGCTTGCTAGAACACCTTGACTCACATTAACTGAGCCGATCATTGATGGCATTGAGTATTTGCCACTTCTTCCCACACCACTGTGGGGCAAGCAGAATGTCTTGCGAGGCTGTTCCGGTTAGCCGGTGAACGATTACGTTTTTAGGAAGGCGCTCAAGCATTTTGACCACGGTATCGATATACGCTTGCTCAGCGACAGGTTCATACAAACCTTTCTTCCATTCTCGTGCTAGCTGCGTTCCTTTTACAATATGAAGCGGATGGAACTTGATTCCATCTGTTCCCAGTGCCAAGACTTTATCTAAGGACTTCAGGCTATCAAGGGCTGCTTCGCCAGGAAGCCCCACTATTAAATGCGTACATACTTTTATCCCCATATCGCGAGCACGCCGACAAGTATCTTCATATTCCATCCAGCCATGACCACGGTTGACCCGCAGGAGTGACTCATCATTAGCGCTTTGTAGTCCTAATTCCAACCATATTTCATAGCCTTGCTCCTGATAAGCCAAGAGCAGTTCGAGCACCTCATCGGGAACACAGTCAGGGCGAGTCCCTATCGACAAGCCAATGACGTCGTCGACCGCTAAAGCACGATCATACAAGCGCTTTAGGTTTTCGGCCTCATCATAGGTGTTGGTATAGGCCTGAAAGTAGCCAAGAAATTTCTTGGCTCCGGTACGCTTGGCGATCACCGCTTTGCCGCGTGCTATTTGTGACTCAATTGAGTCTGGCGCTTTGGCGTTGGGGCTGAAGGATGCGTTATTACAAAAGGTGCAGCCACCAATACCTTTGCTACCGTCTCGATTAGGACAAGTAAAGGAAGCGTTGAGAGAGAGCTTATGGACATGCTCGCCATGGCGCTGTTGCATATACTGGCCAAATGAAAGATAAGGCCTTCCAGCCACAACACTCACAACTTAAACCATTTGACTTGATTGCATATCCATACCCGGCTTGCCAAACCAATAACCGTTGCAATCCTGATCGCTCAGCGCAATTTCACTCGACTGGCCATCAAGCGCATCACGGAAGCGACGAATGATGTCACTCATACCCTCAGCACGAGGGCTTAAGCGCAAGACATCAACATCGAATTTTTTCATTTCAGGCACCTGTGCAAGCAGGTTATAAACCGACGAAGACTGCGTTTGGATGCCGTTAATATTAAATAGGGCCTGTTGCTCCTGACTCTTTACTTCTAGCCCTTCCGGGTAGTGAATGCAGCTAAAGCGACAATCATCCTTGGGTAAGTCCAGGTAACGTGCGGTAAAACACCGCGCGGAGTAAGCGAGAGGAAGATGGCCATAGCTGAAGACTTCGGTTTCAATCTTCTCACGGATACCAAGATCACTTGCCTCGTCGTGAATGGTTTGTAAGCAATGGCCCGAGAGCTCAACCGGCATAACCCAACGTCGAGCACCGTTTCTGACCATAATCGATAAAGTGCGTGCATTGTAGATATTGGTGCTAGGACCACAGACAAAGGGTACTCCTTTGCGCGATAGTAATTGCACTGCAGAGATATCGTTCGCTTCAACTTGAACCGGGGCGTTTTCACAAATATTCTTTAAGGTGCTTAATTCAGAATCTGCCATTAATAACGCCAGACTGGAAATTACGACTTCTTTACCTGATTCCGATAGTTCCTTGGCTAGCTCTAGCCATTCAGCAGTTTTTAATTCTCGGCGCTTAGAACACACCGTCTCGCCTAAATAAATAACATCGACAGGGCTGTCGAGCATCTCTTGGTAGAAGTCATAAACGCGCTGTTTTGGCCAAAAAAACAGGTTTGGGCCTAGTGATAATTTCATCATATTACTCCCTAAATCTGCGGGGTTTATTGCCAGGCGCGCGTATAAGCGCCCAAAGTGGTTTGCGAGCCTTCAGAGACTTTATCGAGTGGCTTGCTCCATTGGGGTTTCACTTTAAAGTTATCCGGGTCGCGCTGATAGCTGTCTAAAGCTTTGCGCCAAACCGAGACAACCTGTTCAACATAAGCCGGGCTGCGTTGTCGACCCTCAATTTTTACAGCCTTGATGCCGATCTCTGTTAAGTCAGGAATTAAGCCAATTGTGTTCAAGCTTGTTGGTTCTTCGAGTGCATTGTAGAGACGGCCTTCCACTTCAAATCGGCCTTTACACAAGGTTGGGTAACCTGCTTTTTCATCTTCCTGATAACGGTCAATTAGCACATTGTTCAAACGTGACTCCAGGCCGTCTTCTGTTTCTTCCCAGCGAACAAAGCTTGCAGGCGAACAGGCACCGCAAGTATTGGGTGATTGGTCGGTTAGGTATGAAGATAAATAGCAGCGCCCTTCAGCCATAATGCATAAGGAACCAAAGGCAAAGACTTCTAATTCGATAGGCGACTTCTTAGCAACTTGCGCCACCTGCTTGAGTGATAAGACGCGTGGCAGCACAGCGCGGCGAACATTGAAATTGCGCTTGTAGAAACTTAGTGACTCAGCATTTGTGCCAGAGCCCTGAACCGACAAGTGCAGGTTTAGATTGGGGTGCTTTTGGGTGGCGTAATCCAGCACCCCCATATCAGCACAAATTAGCGCATCGGCCTGAATATCGGCGGCTACATCAACGGCTCGTTGCCATTTACTCCAACCTTCGGGCTGGGCATAGGTATTCACCGCGATATATAACTTAACGCCTTTGGATCGCGCATAAGCTAAGGCTTGTGAGACCTTTTCTTCTTTGAAGTTTAAGCCTGAGAAGTGACGTGCATTAGTTTCGTCTTTAAATCCTACATAGACGGCACTGGCACCACTATCTACCGCTTTTTTAAAGGCTGGTAAACTGCCAGCCGGACAGACCAAATCCATAAAGAAATACTCGAAATAATACGTCTGACCATTGTGAAGAATCCCCCGGCTAGTCACTATCCCTATTGGTGGGTATTTTATGTACCAACTTGCCGGGATATAGTTTCCTTTAATATCTGTTCGCTAATCTCGTTTTAAGGAGCGAAGCTACAATGCTATTGTCGAGCCCGAGAACTCTGCTTCCAAAATTACCTTTGACTTTGGTCAAACCTGTTCGCCATATGCCTTTTGGCCTGCAAAGTTTAGTGCTAAAAAGAGTGCTGAAAGCGGCCTTTAAGTCAGCCTTGGATCAAGGTGACATGGATTTTCTTAAACAGCGTTGGCTAAAAATCGAGATTAGCGATGCGGATATCAATTGGTTCTTTAGTTGTGGTCCTCGAAACGAGATATTAATGCAGAAGGATGCGCAGACGGACGTTTGTATTCGCGGTAGTTTGCGTAGCTTTATTTTGCTCGCGGCCCAAAAAGAAGACCCGGATACGCTGTTCTTCCAGCGTGACTTGGTGATTGAGGGTGACACTGATCTGGGTCTTGAGATCAAAAACCTGATGGATAGCCTGGATCTCGATGACTTGCCACCAGAGCTGCTATTTGCCGTAAGAAGTGCTGCAGAGTATGTGACAGTATTTAGCTAAATACTCTTACTCCAATAGCGCCCGTCCGCTTAGGAGGTAATCCATTGTTTTGGGTATATAAGCTTCCACCAAGCTTCCACCAAGCTTTCCTAACGACTAGAATCCCCCTATCTATCGTTAAAGGCCAGATTTGATGAATCGTAAAAAGAAGCTGAACTCCATCCTCAAGAAAAAACTTAAGAAGGCAAATGCCAAACTGGCGCCTAAGAAGAATGATAAACCTCGCTATATATCCAAAGCAGAACGGGCTGTAATGGAAGAAGAAAACACCTTAACTGAGATCAAAAACGACTAATAGATTGTCGGCTTATAGCCTTTTCTTGGGTGGCCGTGTACCTTCCAAAAAATTAATCTTTTTCATCTTATAAAAAAGTGACAAAAGTCTCACTTCGATCCATATTGTTAGCAGCTAGCATTTTGTACTTAGCCTAAGAGATGTACCGCAGCGATGAATACACCCGCACCACGAGCTTATATTCGCCACCCGTCCAAGGTTGGTATACAGGTTACGCCTTTGAGTACGCGCGAGCAGCTCAATCTGGAGATTAATAATATCAGCCAGGGTGGTCTGTCTTTTGATTCCAATGTTTCATTTTTCAAAGATACTGTGGTGAAGCTGAAAATACCTTCGGTTAAGCCGGTATTTAAGGTCAATGCAATTATTCGTTGGTGCCGAGAGCAAAGTGACAAGCAAGGCAGCCCATACGAGCTGGGCGTAGAGTTTCTCGACAATGATGACGCCTTTAAAGTTCGTATGATCGAACAGGTATGTCATATTGCCGAGTATCGAAAAGACTTGCAGGAACAGTTGGGTAAGCGAGTGACCTGGAATCAGGCCTCTCAGGAATGGATTAGCAAGAATGGGGGCAGCTTTCCGCGCTAGTCCGCGGTGAGTCACATTCAGGCAGGGCGAGTATTGTGAAGCAAACCTGTCATCGAATATGATCAAAAACGTATAACAGAAAGCAAAAAGCCGCAATACACAATGAACAATGTATTACGGCTTACTCAACTAACTAGCGTACTTTTTGGAACCTTCTGACCAGCTCAGGTGCCTTCGACTTCGACTTCCATCTCTACGTCTTTGAATAATAGTCCGAATGTATCCCAGACCTCTTCGACGGATTTCTCAATTTCATGCACTGCATGCTCTGAGGACGCGACAAGCTGTTCCTCTTTTTCTTTCAGTCCTGAACGATAATCTAGCAGTTTTTGATATTTATTTTGTGCGATTGATCGTAGCTCGTCAGGCAAGTCCTTTACCCTGTGCTCCATGCGGTCGATTTTGTAATCCCATTCTTCTAATTTCTTTGCAAATTTCTCAATTTGCTCATGATGTGAAGACATTTTCACTACTCCTACTATGCTACAAGTCAACGCCAGAATAGCGCGCTACAAAAAAAAGCTCATTGATGTAGGTCAACGGCCGATTTATATTCATATAAGCTTAGAATTCCAATATGAAGGTGACATGACAGCATGGCCGTATTTTTTGTACACGATGTAAGGACAGGGCTCGTTACACCACTAGACCGTAAGTTTAGGGTGCGTGATATTCCTCCAACGGATGAACTGACTGAAATACAGAAAGTTCATTCTAAAGCTGAAACCGACCCCGAAGATTTTAAAGATCATCGTCAAAAGTCAAAGCAGAAACCCCTGGAGCCGAGTGCAAGCCAGCAGAAAGCGATTTCTGCCTACCAAGAAGTTAAGCCCGCCCGAAGCCCTTTGGGGAGAGTGAAGAATATTATGAGCTCGCCGGTACTGAGTATCAGCAAAGATAAGACGCTCGAAGATGCCTGGCGTATTATGCAGAAGTATGAAATACATCACCTGGTCATTCTTGATGAGGAACAGAAATATTGCGGAATGCTATCTGATAAAAAGATCGTCCCTTTTCTAATGAGCCCACAGGGTGGTAACCTCGAGGAAATGCAGAAAAGCTCGCTAAACGCCTTCTGTCACGAATCGTTGTTATCAACCCACCCAGAAACTCAGGTAGAAGACTTAGCACCAGCTTTGTTGGAGTATGGCTTGGACGCGATAGCGGTATTCGAGAATCAACAGATTGTCGGGATCGTTACCCACCCCGATATATTGAAGACGATACTACTGAAGGAGTCGCTAGAAGCAGATGCTTAATCTGGTCGAGCTTGTTGGGGGCTAAAAAGTAAAATGATTAGACCTAAGAGGCCAACTGCCGTGATCGATAAGCCGGCTTCTAATACGACACCTGCAAAACGGTGGTCTAAGCGGTAGAGACCACTCGAAAAACCATAACTCAAATCCAGTAACCCCAGGAACAGTGCCGCACCGGCGCAGGCTGCTGCGAGTACTCGGCCCTTTTGCATCCATTGGTTGCACCACAAAGGCAGGGCAGAAACTAGCATACCAAAGGCCAGAATTAAATCAGGCAGCACAAAGCTTCTTTCCCACAAGTAATAGCCTTCAAAATGTGGCATCAGTGCTCTTAGCTCTTCGATAGAAAAGAGCGAGCCGTTAAAGAACTGCCACCAGAAATGTATGATTCCCAGTGCTGCACCGATATAAATCATCGCCAAAAGGCGCTGAAACTTAAGTTTCTTAATCATCTTTTTTCAAGGGGGTCAGACTCGATTGAAAGCTATGTAGCCAATAGACCAATACATGCTACCTCTGGACGATGCTAAAGGCTATAGTGCTAAAATTAGCTACTTTAAATTCGGAGATGACACTTATGCGCCTATTAGTCTTGCTTAGCATGATCACCTTGCTTTCGGCCTGCAGTACACCGCTTAAACCAATCAATAATGGCCATGGCACGACAGAAGGAATAATGGGAGAAACGATTCAGGAAGTTTCAGCTTATGGTTTGATTACCCAAGTTGCTGCAGAGGAGGGCTTAGTGAATATCAAACATGGGCCGATTCCCGAACTCAATTGGGCCCCTATGTTGATGACTTTCAGAGTTAGTGAGTCTTTGTCACTTGAGCCATTCAAGGCGGGTGATAAGGTTAGCTTTATACTGGAGCTGGATGAAAAGGGTTTGCATCGGCTGAAATATGTGGAAATCAGAAAGTAAGTGAGATCTCGCTTCAGCGTCAACTATCGCACCAAAACTAAACAAAGCCATGTTTTGCTCTCTATAAGTGAGCCTAACTTATTCACTTATAGGTATATAGATTTCAGTGATTACGAATATAAGTAATTGTTATTTAATGTGAAGTCTAAAAACGGCCCGAGCTATGCTCTCTCAGATTATGTAAATTTTTAAACCTAATCTAAGAGAGATTAATTATGGCCTATATCGAACCGAGTGAATTCGCCACCAAAATGGTTGATTCAGGTGAACAGAAAATTTTCATGTCCACCAAAGATACGTTAGTACGTGCATTCATGGCGGGTGCAATTCTAGGGCTCGCCGCATTCTTTGCTATTACTGTTATTGTGAAAACAGGCAGTTTATTAGTTGGCTCACTTTTATTCCCTGTCGGCTTTATCATGCTCTATTTGATGAAGTTCGATTTGTTAACCGGTGTGTTCACGCTAGTGCCGCTATCAATACTTGATAAACGTAATGGCTGTACCGTGCCGCAAATGTTGAGAAACTGGGGCTTGGTTTTCCTTGGTAACTTTGGTGGCGCACTGACCACAGCTTTCTTTGCTTCGTTTATTCTAACTTATGGTTACAACACTGACGGCGGTGCCTTGGCAGCTAAAGTGAGCACCATTGGTGAGTCAAGAACACTGGGTTATCAAGCGCATGGTGCTGATGGCTGGTTCACGATATTTATTCGTGGCATGCTGTGTAACTGGATGGTATCGATGGGTGTTGTCGGTGCAATGATTTCAACCTCTGCAACGAGTAAGATCATTGCAATGTGGATGCCGGTAATGCTCTTCTTCTTTATGGGCTTTGAACACTCTATTGTAAACATGTTCCTATTCCCATTCTCTATGATCATGGGCGGTGACTTTGGTTTATACGAGTACTTCGTATGGAACGAAATCCCAACAGCTTTGGGTAACCTTGCTGGCGGCTTCTTACTAGTAGGTCTGCCACTATACTGGACGCATGTTAGGACTAATCCAGAGCGTAAGGTCGCTTAATACTAAAATAATATAATAGGAGCCCCGCCAGAAATGGCGGGGTTTTTTATGTCTAAGCAACTTAAAGTATCTGTTAGTCAGTATTCAACTGCAGGAAAGAAAGACCTGAATCAGGACTTCCATGCAGCCTATGCCCCGGAAGAGCCTTTGCTCGCGTCCAAAGGGCTGGTGGTCGCTTTGGCTGACGGTATTAGTAGCAGCAATGTAAGCCAGATTGCGAGTGAAACCGCGGTTAAAGGTTTTATACAGGACTACTACAGCACATCAGACTCCTGGTCTGTGAAGACCTCTGCTCAACGGGTTCTTAAAGCAGCTAACTCCTGGCTGTTCGCGCAGACCCAAAATAGCCCGCATCGCTTTAATAAAGACAAAGGCTATATCTGTACCTTTAGTTCGCTTGTTATTAAGTCGAACACTGCTTATTGCTTTCACTCTGGTGATTCACGTATCTACAGGCTTGCTGACAATAACCTTGAGCAACTAACCAAGGATCATCGACATGTCGTTGATGCAGAAACGAGTTACCTGACCCGCGCATTGGGCGTTCATGACACTTTGGAAATGGACTATCGAGCGCTTCCTCTAAGTGAGGGAGATATCTTTATTCTTGCTACTGACGGGGTGTATGAGTTTCTTACTGAAAAGCATTTGGCGAATACGATTACGAGAGCTTTTGAGGAGACAGGGAAAGTACCAGATAGTTTGGCAAAAGAGTTGGTTAATGAAGCCCTGGCAGCGGGCAGCGATGACAATTTAACTTTGCAGATCGTGAGCATCGATAGTTTACCGGCGCGAGAGTTAAGTGAGTTACAACAGCAGCTTACTCAGCTGCCTCCTGCCCCCAGATTAGAGGCTCGTAAAGAGTTTGATGGATACATGATTCTACGTGATATCTATATCAGTAGTCGTAGCCATGTATTTCTAGCAGAAGACCAACAAACAAAAAAGAAGGTGGTGATAAAAACACCTTCCACAGAAATGAGAAATAACCCGGATTACTTGGAAAGCTTCTTGATGGAAGAGTGGATTGCAAAAAGGGTGAGCAATGCTCATGTTTTGAAAGCAATTGAACCTGATAGAAAGCGTAATTTTATTTATTTAGTGTACGAATATATTGAAGGGCAGACGCTTGCACAATGGATGCTGGATAACCCTAAACCGGACATCAAAACAGTGCGAGAGATCGTTACTCAAATTGCTAAGGGGCTTCAGGCCTTTCATCGACAAGAGATGGTGCATCAGGACTTAAGGCCAAATAATGTCATGATTGATAGCCAGGGAACGGTAAAAATTATAGATTTTGGCGCAACAAAAGTAGCCGGAATTACTGAGGTGATCAGTAAAAACGAAGGCATTATGGGGACAGCTCAATTCACTGCACCGGAATACTTTTTGGGGGAAAGCGGAACAAGCAAGTCTGATCTGTTCTCTCTAGGCGTCATGACCTACAAGATGTTAAGTGGCGAACTACCTTACGGCAATGATATTTCAAAGATTAAAGATCGGCGTTCACTAGGGCGGCTAGGCTACCAATCCATCGATAAGGGGCGGGATGTTCCTGGCTGGTTTGACTACGCAATTAATAAGGCGGTTCATATTGACCCCTTAAAGCGCTATGGTGAAGTATCCGAGTTTATTTATGAGCTGAATCATCCAAGTAAAGTCTACGTAAATAAAGCCAAGCCACCGTTGTTGGAACGTAATCCCGTACTTTTTTGGCAGCTAAGCTCGTTGATTTTACTAATTATTGTGCTTTATCAAGCCAGCATGACGTAAACAATGTAGGCGGTTGGATTTGGGGCAACCGCCCGTATAAGTTTTCAAAGGCTTGGGTTACTTGTTGGCTATTCGGGCGTACTGCACTCCGCGCGGCTAGGGTCTTCAGCACAACGGATTTTCCATAGTAGTCGCAGCGCCTTAGGGTTAAAGGTACTATCTTCTTTTAGGGCCAAACGAATATCTCGGCTAAAGGTATCAAATTCAGACTTGGATGCATCACTTGTTTTGATCCAGTACTTGGCAGGAATTTCGTCTTCTGCATCTTTTACCATCTTATGGATTTGAGTGAGACGAGAGACCATGTATTTACGCATTTTGTTGCCAAAATCTGGAGCGAAGTTTTCCTTCTTGATAACCGTTTGGAGCATGCCGTAAAACAAACGGTAATCAATGATGCCACCTTGCTCTCCTAAACCGTGGTATAGCTCGAATGTGTTGTAAGCCAATGCCGGCATTAACAGAATATCGATATTGCCATTGTTAAACTGGCCAGAGAAGGTTGCCAGAGAGGTGGAAACGGGAGAAGCACCGGCCAGGGAGGCGAGTTTGAAGGCTTGCGGGTCACCATTCAAAACCGATATTTTTTTACCGCTGAAGTCAGGCACTGTGTTAATAGATTTATCATTGACGAATACATACATGGAGCCAACGGGAAATGAGGCGACAATTTCATATTTGCCGTTACTCATCAAGGTGCCTGCCTTTGGACTGGCTAAGGTTGCCAGTATTTTATTCAGCCCCTGATCCGACATGATTCCACCAATCGCATCAAGAGAGCCTCCAAAGGGTACATAGTCGCGGGACAGAATTGCACTCAAGTGTGCGGCATCACAAATGCCTGCTTTGAAGTCATTGGAAGCAACCTTCTCGTCAGTGTAAGCCTTGAATTCGAGGTCGATACCCCAGGCTATAGCTTTAGGTTTGAGGTCAGCATAGAAAGTCATCACAGGACCATTGGTACCCACCGGATCCCAAGTGCAGATGGACTTCTTCTCTAGCGAGAAAGCTGAGGTGCTAAATAAATATATTACGAATGAAAAGAATGTATAGAGTGCGTATTTCATATCAGAGCCCTTTGTTATTTTTAAAGTAAGGTACTGCTCAATCCTTATGAATTACTCTCTATATCGTACTTAAGATAGGTCGGGACTGGTTTGATATTGGTCAATTAAACATCAATGAAGGCAGGTCATATTTTAAACTAATTAATATGTTACTGGCATGAGCTATGGCCGCATAAGCGAGCATGAACCTTCTCATGGATTTATTATTCTGAGTTGATGGTAATGGATCGTTGGCGAGGTCACTAAGAACAGGTATTCATGGAAGACTTAAATTCGAGGTTATCAAGCTTTTCTTGACGTTGGCTAAGTGCCAATTGCAGGCCTCTTAGTCCATTGTCAAAATGGCCTAGTTATCCTGATTAAACGAGGATTAAGATTTATGGCCTTGAGAACAAAGCAGTAGTTACCGGGTTTAGATTATATTTATGCTGCGTTGAATAAGTCTCGTTGTATCCAAAGCCAATAAACCAGACTGAACTTTCTCTATTAATTAGTGTCCTAAAGTATGTGTAAAACGCAGTTTAAGTCTTTTTAAGCATCTTCGTGATATTTAGTAAAGGCGCTTGCAGCGCTATGATTTTTGTGGCAGAGTTTTAAAGATGAGTATTCTGAAACAGATAAAACAAAAGTATTCAAAACAAATAAGCGTCTTGCTGGCCGTTTTGATGATGCTATCTCCGATTATATCTTCGGCGAATACTCTGTTGATGAGCGAAAGCACAATGCCTCATCATTCAGCGTCGACATCAACTGAAAGTGATGTTGAACAAATGAAGGTAACATCAGATAGCGAGTCTTGCCACGAGGCCGTGGCTCAAACCGTTAAAGACTCGATGAAGATGAATAAAACCTCTTCAGTCACAAATGACTGTTGTGATGAGTCTTGTTTATGTGCACAGGCTGGTTGTCAGTCTTCATCAGCGGCTTTCCATAATTCCGCGTTATCCTTCAGCACAGATAGAGTTGCCTTTAATTTTACGGCATCATTTTATCTAAACCCACAGACATTACCTTCTTTCCCCCCTCCCATTTCATAAGACCCTAAGGAAGTTCCGCCTTAAATTCGGAGCTCCCGTCGCTTTTTAGTTTTACTTATCGCTAGTTAATTTTATAGCCCTTGGGCTCGCTAAATAGCTTTGGACCTTGTCTTATGTTTCGCTTTAAAACAAAACGTGTCTTGTCACGTTTAATGTATATTTATTCTGGTTTGCTCGTTGCTTCAAGTTTTTTATCTGTCCATGCCTCGGAAGAAAGCAATGGAACCTTGCAAACGACTAAGTTAGTTCAAGCTCAGTCTGAGCAAGGAGGCTTGCTTTCCCTATCTGATGTGCTCACTAGAGCTCGCGCCAATGATTTCAGGCTAAAGTCCCTGGGTATTCAGGCGAAGGCTTTTGAAGCTGAGGCAAAAGCGAGTGATTTTTTGCCAGACCCAACTCTGTTTGCGGCGATACAGAGCTTACCGACAGACACATTTGAATTTGATCAGGAGCCTATGACCCAATTACGGGTAGGCGTCAGACAAATGTTCCCCAAAGGCGACACCTTATCGCTGCGCGAAGATATTAACCAGGAGAAAGTGGGTCTTCAGACCGTCAAGCAGGAAGCTTACTGGATA
>NZ_LWFZ01001335.1:0-750 GCF_001635225.1 Oleiphilus sp. HI0086 | reverse complement strand
GGCGGGCGCTTTATTGAAAGTCAAAAAGTAAAACAAAATATTGTTAAGCTTTTTAAAGCTGCCTTTAGGGTTATGGAAGTTAAAAAACACTTCCGCCTGCTTGGTAATCGGAGAAAAAGAACCATCTCTCTGAACTGGCACTTCAGTCGAACGCAAGGTTGCAAAAATACCTCTCCATCTAGTCAAATGATTCCACATTGTCTGAAGGGCTTTATCTTCATTCTTTCCATGTAATATTGGAAAAGGAATACCACCGTATGCGTTCTGAATCCCCACCCCGCCTTTGGATAAAGACGATGTTTTGGCATTTTTCTTGGTATTTTCTAGGACCCAATCCGGCATCGAGTGCGAACGATGGGTTGGATATACATTGATCTTGAAGCTACTTGGGTATGCTTCAAACAAAGCATACTGACCTGGGGTCAGATAGTTTTTAAAACCTTTGTAGTTACTGTCATCAATGGTGAATTTGATATCATCAGAGGCAAAAGGGTCGATATGATGCTGCCCTGTCCCCTCATACCCCATTGGGGCTTCGGTAATCCCCCCAGTCCATGCAGGAATAGTTTTATTTTTATTCCCGGATTTTATCGAACCGAACGGCGTTAAAGAATTCCCTAACTTATTAACTTCTTTCGTTGAAACTTTCGCATTTGCATTGAGCGCACCCAAAACCAGCGCTAGCACACTACAAAGCAAAATAGACTTGTTTTTCATATGATTACCTTGAAACACACCCATTGTTGTATT
>NZ_LWFZ01001334.1:0-1234 GCF_001635225.1 Oleiphilus sp. HI0086 | reverse complement strand
GTGTAACTGGTAGCGCAGGGTTGTACTTCCGTCAGGGGCAATAAAGCTCGGTGAGTCATCTTCGTCTGAGCTGAGTTCCACGAAGGGACCGTCAACCTGAATCCACTTGTAGTTTATATCGTCTTCGTCTGGGTCATGGCTGGCAGAACCGTCTAAGGTCACTAATTGTTTTTCGGTGACCGTCATGTCTTCACCTGCATTGGCTACAGGTTGATGATTTTGGGGCGAAGATTTGCCAGACGAGCCTCCATTACAGGCACTGAGTAATAGAACTAGCGGCACTATCCAGCATCGTTGTAGAAAAATTTTCATGGCAGCTATACTAAAGTGTCAAAGGTATATTCAAAGCGCTGTCTAAGGTTTTAGCGCGATTACCAGCTAGGGAAGCATTAAATGGGCCAAAATTTATGGTGTCTTCTATAATCTATTGAATAGCAATGATTATTGGTCTCTCAGACTCTGATAGTATGGTTTTTGGGATACCGTACAGACTTCTTTTTGCCGACGTAGCGGCAAATGTTTTCACTTATCTAAGGCTAACTAAATGGAACAGCACTTACTGGCGAACCTAGAGTTATTTATCGCTTGTTTATCCTTTATTGTTATAGGTGGTCTGGCTTATTTTCGAAAGCTATACCTTGGAAAGCTAAGTGATGAACAGAGCAGATACTCAGCTCTAGAAAGTGATAAGGCTCTTTTGCTGGAACGTTTAGAGGCTCAAGGTGAACAGTGTTTAAACTTACATGACGAGCTTCAGTCGTCCAGGCTTCAGGTGGTTGACTTGAATCGAAATAATGCCCGTCTAGAGGCGGTTATTGAAGAGCGTGATCGCGCAATGATTCAACAGAGAGAGCAATTTGAGTCTCAGAAAAAATCACTTCAGTCAGAGTTTGAGAATTTGGCGAACCGCATCTTTGACGAAAAGGGAAAACGCATTACCAAGGATAACCAGTTGTCTATCGAAGGCGTGCTAAAACCTTTTAGAGAACAAATTACCGAGTTCCGTCATCGGGTAGACGGTATCCAGAAGGAAAATCATGAATCGGCTGGTAGTCTAAAGAAGGAGTTGGAGATTCTGCGAAACCTTAATGCGCAGATGTCTCAGGATGCCCAGAACCTGACGACTGCACTCAAAGGCGATAAGAAAACCTTGGGTAATTGGGGCGAGGTGCAACTAGAAAGAAGTTTACAGGTCGCCGGATTAGTAAAAGATCAGCATTATCGGACGCAGGTT
>NZ_LWFZ01001333.1:0-1571 GCF_001635225.1 Oleiphilus sp. HI0086 | reverse complement strand
CGTCATAAGAAAGGACATCCAGCAAGCCCTCAAACAACGGTTCAGCGCCACTCGCTTTCTGATAAAGCACTCCGCCAATAACCGTCTCAACAACATCATTCAATACGCCAAGCTCTGAGCCAAGAGAGCCATCGTTATCGTCAATTTCATACAAGGTAGGTGTCAGCAAGCGTCCTTCATCAAGAACCTGTTCATCAAGCGCTTCCTGATGCGAGGACGTCAATAGATATACTGTCTGCCTATCAGCCTCGTCACCACTCAGGTCAAGCATGCGCACCCATTTACCATCTTCATCGCTTGCCTCAGTACGAATTGAGCCTGAGTCAAGACTAGCATCAGCACATACTCTAGTTAATACCTGATTAGGAGTGCAAAACAGTGCTGTAGATTCAAATTCGGTAAAAGAAGAGAAACACGTACCCTCTGCCAGATCAGCCCCCGTACATCGGTCACTCCCACCACCTTCTTGGGAACCCAGGTCACACTCAACACGAAGGTAGTTTTTATAACACTCATTACTTCTCACCGCTCCTGGAATCAAAGCACTGATATATACGTTGTTATTTTCAACAAAGTGCTCCAGAGCATATAGATCTGATTCAGCACCAAACATAACATGCTCACGTACTGATTTTGGCGCTGACAAAGACTGCTTATAAAAATAACGAACAATCAGATCTTTTTCGAGCATTGATGCAGATAACAACAAGCTGTCTTCAAAAATACTCACTTCATACTTATTCAAGGAATCTGCCAAGTACTGCATATAACCAACGAACTGGGCATCGTTCTCTGTATTATTCAACTCCCCCAAGTGCTCAAAAAACTCGGCAGAACAAATATTTCTGCCAGACTGGCTCACATCATGTTCTTCTTGAGTCTCACACAAGTCTGCAACATCCTGCTCCAACTGACAGCCGAGATCGGCATCACAATCCGTTATAAACTGCCAGGAAGAAGCCGTGACATCATGAGCGGCATTACAAGCATCATCCTCTTCGTCACAGCGCTGATAGTCGAATTGTGAAAACGTTTTCTTGCGTCTGTGTGCTTGTTCCTGATAGATAAATCCGTCATTTGTCTCAACAAGGTAGTCATGACTGACGCTATCAGGCGTAAATTGGTTTTGTAAAAATGGGTAGGTAAAAATCTTCCCTTCATCAATGATCACTAAGTCATCATCATCATGATACGCTTCTACTTCATAAATCCCTGGCTCGACACCCCCCGCGATATAAGGAGCATAGCTGCCGATATTTATTATCCGATCGGTCAATATTGTGCCGACA
Source organism: Oleiphilus sp. HI0086 (assembly GCF_001635225.1). NCBI lineage: Bacteria > Pseudomonadati > Pseudomonadota > Gammaproteobacteria > Oceanospirillales > Oleiphilaceae > Oleiphilus > Oleiphilus sp. HI0086. The sequence goes on along the minus strand of NZ_LWFZ01001333.1, from coordinate 282 downwards.
TCACTCTGAGTCTTTGCAAAAAACTCTGTGCTTGCATCGACAACAAAAATATCCTGATTCATTTGGACCAGGTATTGATAATTATCCAAGGTACGTACATCAAAGAGATAAAATGGAGACGTAAACCCATTCGCGTCAATTGATGGGTAGGAAGCAAGCTCTCTGGTTTGCGACCATACAGAATTCCTGTCCTGGTCAAAAAACTCTAACTTCCTCAGCGCAAAGCTATAACCAAGGTAACCATAATTTAAAATATATTCCCCTGCATTATCCGGGTTATCA
>NZ_LWFZ01001332.1:0-602 GCF_001635225.1 Oleiphilus sp. HI0086 | reverse complement strand
AGCAACACGACTTATCTCATCTCCTAATATAACCGCTTGAACACGCGGGTCCTCTTCTCCTGAGCCCGCTAGAACATCGTTAATCAGGCCTTCAATTCGCCACTGTTTGGTCAGTGTTTTTGCTAAACGAGTTAAGCTAACGCCCAGGAACTTCTCAGCACAGCGATTTTTTTCTTCAATTGAAGAGCTAGGTTCAATCTCACGCTTAAGCAAGCGTACCTCAGATTCGTGGCACCCCAAGACCAACAGCTCAGCCAAATGGCTCAACAAAGAGGCGACAAATACCTCTTCCTGCTCCGTATTATTCAGCTTTTCACAGAGCGCTTTTGCTTGGTTTGCGCCATGAAGCGAGCGGGCAAGCATTGNGACTAATAAGGGAGATGGGGAATCTTTCAGTACTGCTTCGAGTACTTTGATCGACAAACAAATTGAGCGAATATTCTTGAAACCAATATTGATAACCGCACGACTGACCGTTGTCACTGCAATATTACTAGGGTTGAAAGTTACTGCGTTAGCAACACGTATGATATTGGCAGTCAGGCTTACATCCTTAAGAATAACTTCTGCCAATTGGGCCCCAGAAGACTCATCAGAAGCCG
>NZ_LWFZ01001331.1:0-1262 GCF_001635225.1 Oleiphilus sp. HI0086 | reverse complement strand
ACACTTGGCAAATTGCCGCGTATTATCAAGGGTAAGCTTAACCAGCAGCGCCAGGGCGGTAGTAGTGTCGATGTCGGTTTTCTCCATTTATTAGGAGAGGCGGGGTATCAGTTTGATCGAAGCAAATTTAAAGGCCAGCTTCAATTTAAAAGCATTAACTATAATCAGCAGCGTGCTGAGTTAGTCTTAGAAATGCAGGCTCAAAGCTTTGATCAGTTAGAGAGTTTAAAAAATGCCATCGTTAGTGCTGGCCTAACGGCGAAGATCAGTTCCGCTGTTCAAGAAAAAGAATATTTTCGCGGCCGTATTAGTGTCGGCGGTGCTTAGTTTAGGTAGTTAAGAGAGATATTGAGATGTTAGAAGCTTTAAAACAGAACTCTGCGCTACTGAATATGCGCAAACAGTATGAGATGCTATCGGCACGTGACCGTTTGGCTCTTAAAGTGCTGCTTGTAGCTCTGAGCTTGGTTATTCTGATCTTTGGCTTAATGAAGCCAGCTTATGAATACAAAAAACAAGCCGAGGCAAAGCTTGAGCAAAATCAGCAATTGCTAGCCTTGGTAAACCAGAATAAAGCCGCACTGAGAAGTCTTGGTCAAAACAATCAAGGCAGTGCTTCCAAAAAAGCATTGAATAGCCAGCAGCTGGTTTCATCGGTTACTAATCTTGCAAAGCAACAGAAAGTGGCACTTAAGCGCTTCGAGCCAAGCGGCGACAATAAGCTAAAAGTTTGGGTGGATGACGCCTCTTTCGATAAGGTAATTTCTTGGTTAAGTCGCTTGAAAAGCTCATTAGGTGTGCGAGTCGAGCAGATTTCCATTGATAAAGATGATGCACCAGGGAAGATCAGCGCCAGAATGACATTGTCTTCATAAGTCTGTAGCGCGATATATTAGTCTAAGAACTAGGGGCACCTATGACAAGAATAACAGAAGAAACCAAAGCAAGAGTTGTTCGACTTGAACCTGGCGCTTTTACCGAAGCTAAAGCAATTCTATATAGAGCTTATAAACATGAGCCTACCTTTAAATACCTATTTGACGCTTCGCGCCCTGGTTATGATCAACGTATCAGGGCAACTATACGAGAGTTAATTAACTTACATTTTTCCAATCAGCAAGATGTGATCGGCCTGGCATTGGATAATCATTTGATTGCAGTTGCGCTAGTTGGCAGTCCGGATATCCGTTTGACACTAATTCGTCAGTGGAACTGGCGTTTGCGTATGATGCTTACAGCAGGAATGGACTGTACATGGCGTT
>NZ_LWFZ01001330.1:0-1046 GCF_001635225.1 Oleiphilus sp. HI0086 | reverse complement strand
CATCCCTTCTTTAATTGCTTCTTTTCTGAGCTCTGCTACTTGACCGCTTTCGTGTATGTGCCCTTTTAAGCTTTCGGATAAGGGCATGATTTCATAAACGCCTGCTCGACCGCGATAGCCTGTTTGTCGACATTCTTGGCAGCCGACGGGTTGTTGCGCATTTTGAGGCAAAGGTGTTTTCCAAGGTCTGGTAAGCATTTTCCAGTCTTCCTCTTCAAGCTCGACAGGTGTCTTGCAGGACGTACAAAGGGTTCTAACCAGCCTTTGGGCCATCACGCCCAATACCGTTGCTTTTATTAGGTATGGAGGGATGCCGAGTTCCATTAATCGCGTGATTGCGCTGGGTGCGTCATTAGTATGCAGTGTCGAAATAACCAGGTGGCCTGTCAGGGCAGCTTGTATTGCCATCTCGGCTGTTTCCAGGTCTCTTATTTCACCAATCATTATGATATCGGGGTCTTGTCGCATAAGGGCTTTAATGCCGCTGGCGAAATCCAGGTCGATATTTTGTTGGATCTGCATCTGATTGAAGGCAGGTTCTACCATTTCAATCGGATCTTCAATCGTGCTGACATTAACTTCGGGTGTCGCGAGTTCACGCAAGGTCGAATAGAGCGTTGTCGTTTTTCCTGAACCGGTCGGGCCGGTAACGAGAATAATGCCATTTGGCTGACCGGTCATTTGCTTCCAGCGTTTTAAATCTTCGCTAGAAAAGCCTAACTCAGAGAATGAGCATTGTAAGACTTCCGGATCGAAAACACGCATTACTAGTTTTTCGCCAAAGGCGGTAGGCAGGGTTGAAAGACGGAGCTCTATTTCCTTCTCATTGCTGTTACGTGTTTTTATTCGGCCATCTTGTGGTTTTCTTTTTTCGGCGACATTGAGGCGACCTAGAATCTTGAAGCGGCTGGTAACCGCGATGCCTACTTTGGCGGGAAATTCATAGACGTTATGCAGTACACCATCAATTCGAAAGCGTACTTGTGAGATTTCCCGGCGTGGTTCAATGTCAGCACGATTGAAGATCCGATTGAAATGGTAGAACC
>NZ_LWFZ01001329.1:0-829 GCF_001635225.1 Oleiphilus sp. HI0086 | reverse complement strand
TGCTTATTGGTGACCCTAAGCAAGCAATCTATGCTTTTCGAGGCGTGGATATCGCCACCTACCTCAGAGCTAAGCAGGATATTGACAAACACCCGCGTTGCCACCAGTTCACAATGGATACCAATTGGCGTTCTTCGCCTGAGATTGTCACAGCAGTGAATCAGGTATTCCAGCGCGAATCGAATCCATTTATCNCAGAAGACATCCCTTTTAACGCTGTAAACGCGGCGAAGAGTACACCCGAGCACTTGCGTGGTCAGCCTGCGTTTTGCATCACTCAAGTAAGACCNGAAGGACGTGATATAAAAGCGATGACCTCCATACTTGCCGATCATTGCGTCCAACAAATTCTTGCATTGCTGACTGAAGGAAAGGCCGCTTACTCAGACATTGCCGTATTAGTTCGTTCAGGAAAAGAGGCCGAGCTAGTTAAGCAACGCCTTGCACGCTATGGCTTAAGTGCAAGCTACGAAGGCAAGAGCAATATTTACGATAGTGAAGAAGCGCAGGCCATTTATCGCTTGCTTGCAGCGATAGCAGAGCCGGGTGATGAGTATCTGCTAATGAGCTGTCTGTCTGAATTATTCTTTTGCATCGACGACGAACGCCTCTTGGATATTCGAAATAACGATAGTGTTTTGGAGTATTATCTCGAACTGTTTAATGACTTGCATAAATGTTGGAATCGCCATGGAGTCTTAGCCGCGATACGTGACGCTATGAGTCGCTTGGGTGTCTATGCATCTTGGCACCAGGATGCCTCACAGTTCCAGGACTGGGAAAGACGCCTTAGTAATGTTAATCAGCTAGCGGAGTTATTACAAAGTCA
>NZ_LWFZ01001328.1:0-1568 GCF_001635225.1 Oleiphilus sp. HI0086 | reverse complement strand
GTAGCGATATCGGCAACAATCACCTGCCGCTTAGTAAACGCAGCCGTGCCGCAAGAGCCAACGCTTTCGCCTATTTCGACACCATTAACAGCGTCACAATATGCCTTAGGCAAACTCGGTGCTGCGCCGTGGTGTAAGTTGTTCCCTTTCAATAAAAGAATCGAGCTCTTGCCGGCCTTGCTTGCCAAGGCCTGCTCGATTGAACTACAGATTTCTTCCAAGCACTCTGGTAGAGACGCGCCCGACGAAACCATTTCGGTAATCGATTGCTGAGCGCGTAATAATTTCTCCAGGACCTCTTGATCCATAACGACCCTCTATTGCATTTATTATTGTTATTTGTCGTTGTTACAGTTAAGACTGTCATCAGTATAGTCGAGAGTCTGAATAAATGGCTATTATAGAATTCGCAATTAGTCACTCACCCTAACAATCCATAGCCATCCAAAATACTGTAATACGCTTTAATCCAAGGTATGCTGCTCTACTAAAATACCTTCAAAAACCAAAGATTTATAACCTACCACACCCACTACTTTACCGTTTTTACCATCAATAACTGGCGCACTCGCCAAGCCAAACTGATCAAATAAACGAGCACAATAGCGCACATCCATTTCAGGTGGGACACTGACAACGGGCTTAGACATAATTTCATAGACATTAACGCGATCAGGTGACTTATCTTTTGCCAATACCTTTTTAGCGATATCTGACAGCATCACAACGCCGTACTCGTCATCCTCATTACGTTTTTTGATAATCACGTAGCTAGCATTATGCTCTTTCATTTGAATCAAGGCGTCTTTAACGGTCATCATGCCGTCCATTTCAACGTAGTTACTCCGCATGACATCCTTAATTTTAACAACCGTTTTATTGGTATGACTCATAACTCTTCCTCGACTTTAGCTGCAATAGATTGTATTTGGTGCGAGACGCCCACAGCATCTTCAACATCTAACTGTACGGCAATTCCCGTACCCGGACTGGTATCGAATTCGCCTACCTGTCCAATAGTCTCTAATATATGCCGGCTTAAGTGCTCTTCAACTATAAACAGCAAGACATCCCGTTGAGTCTCCAGGGTCAGGCCAAAAAAAGTCTTACTCTTTTTAATCCCTTCGCCTCTGGCATGGTTGATCACTGTGGCACCAGTCGCCCCAGCTTTTCGCGCAGCCTTCATGACCTTATCGGTTTTGTCATCCTCTACAAACACCAGCAATAATTTAAAATGCATGTACTTTCCCCTATTCGAAATTCTCTACAAACTCTGTACAGAGCTTATTCAGCTTGTGCCAAGCCCTGTTGTTGGTTTCGCTTAGCCAAATACTCAGTAATTTGCGCATAGGCCATCACCGACATTATTGGAAATAAGCTAGCAAAAGCGATTAAACCAAAACCATCAATCAAAGTGCTTCGCCCAGGTACTGTTTCAGCTAAGCCTAAACCCAAGGCTGCAACCAAAGGCACAGTTACAGTAGATGTCGTTACACCACCTGAGTCATAAGCCAAAGGCACGATCAGTTTGGGTGCAAAACAAGTTTGAATTACGACGACCACATAAC
>NZ_LWFZ01001327.1:0-958 GCF_001635225.1 Oleiphilus sp. HI0086 | reverse complement strand
ACAGCCCGTTGACGCTGCACTGCTTTTTTCACCGACTCATCGAAAGGGATTGACCCAACATACTGCAGAGCAACATCGAGAAATCTCTCAGTAACGTGAGCAAGCTTGGAATAGAGGTGGCGCCCCTCTTCCTGCGTTTTAACCATATTCGCCAGTACACGAAAACGGTACATATCGTAATCGCGATTTAACAATTTAATTAGCGCATATGAATCGGTAATCGATGTAGGCTCATCACATACGACAACAATAACTTCTTGCGCAGCCCTAAGAAACGAAACAACACCATCGGATATACCTGCTGCGGTATCAATAATCAGGACATCGAGATCTTCAGAAATTTCACTAAAGGCATTAATTAAACCGGCATGTTCCATTGGATTCAAAGAAACCATTTTTTGCGTACCAGATGAAGCTGGTACTACTTTTATTCCTTTGGGCCCATCAACCAAAACGTCACGCAGAGAACATTCGCCACTTATCACATCCGCTATATTGCTTTTAGAGGTGATACCTAACAAAACATCAACATTAGCCAAACCTAAATCGGCATCTAAAAGTACAACACGACGCCCCATCTCAGCGAGCATAATCGAAAGGTTAATAGACACATTACTTTTGCCCACACCACCTTTACCGCCAGTTACCGCGATTACCTGAACCGGATTAGAATTCGCCATACTGGTGAAAATCCCCTTTTATACATCTAATTATTTTTCGCACTTCAGTTTATTCAACCATATTGAGATCTTCGTGATACTGAAACATTGACCGTATTTTCAGTGTATACTGCATAATCTTGCTACATTCAGCTCTATATTTTAATCAACGCTAATAAGAGTTTAGCAGATATGATTAAGTTTACGCAGAATGAGAGAATATTTGATCTAAAACACCTTCATGCTCTTGGGCGCTGATTGTTACCCATCGCTCCGAACTATTCAATAAAGATTCAGCT
>NZ_LWFZ01001326.1:0-837 GCF_001635225.1 Oleiphilus sp. HI0086 | reverse complement strand
AACACATGACCTACTACACTTGATTCAACACTGGCATGAACAGGGTAAAACGATTGTTGCAGTACTCCATGACCTTGAGCAAGTAAAGTCTCACTTCCCACATTGCCTTTTGTTATCGCGAGAGCCCATCGCTTTTGGGCCAACTGCCGGCGTATTGACTGAGCAAAACTGGCAACGAGCACGACAACTCAACGAAGCCTTTGATGAAAACGCCGTGTATTGCGGGGCTCACTAACAGATGTTCGATCTTTTTATTGCGCCAATTTTAGACTTCTCATTTATGCAACGCGCTATCGTTGGCTGCCTTGCGATTGCGATTAGCGCAGCGCCTATTGGCGTTTTTCTGATGTTAAGACGCATGAGTTTAACTGGCGACGCCATGGCACACGCAATATTGCCCGGTGCAGCGGCAGGCTTTTTTCTGGCCGGCTTATCTATTCAGGCAATGACCATCGGCGGGATTATCGCAGGCTGCCTTGTTGCGCTATTTTCCGGTTTCGTCTCTCGTATGACCGATGTCGCTGAAGATGCCAGCATGGCTGCCTTTTATCTTATTTCTCTGGCAGCAGGCGTCCTGATTATTTCAATTAACGGTAGTCAGGTTGATTTACTACACGTACTTTTCGGTTCCGCGCTGGCTTTGAACAACGAAGCTTTATATTTGCTTGCCGGGGTTTCTACAATTACCTTAATTACACTTGCTCTGCTGTTCAGACCGTTGGTTCTTGAGTGTATGGACAGGCTTTTCCTGCAATCAGTCAGTCGACTAAGTCCAATTGCTCACTTTGCCTTCCTGGTGCTAGTTGTTCTAAACCTTGTTGCCGGCTTTAACGCCCT
>NZ_LWFZ01001325.1:0-14852 GCF_001635225.1 Oleiphilus sp. HI0086 | reverse complement strand
TTCAGAGAGTGAACTTACCTTCAAGGTAAACTTACAAGACACAGAGGGCTGCCCTAAATACTTGGGACGCGTCATTGAAGGTGTCGACCTAACTAAGCCTTCACCATTATGGCTGCAAGAAAAGTTACGTCGCTGCGGTTTACGTAGTATTGATCCTGCCGTTGACGTAACCAACTATATTTTGCTTGAGCTCGGTCAGCCAATGCATGCATTTGATTTAGATAAGCTGAATGGCTCAATCAATGTACGTCAAGCTGAAAATGCTGAAAAACTAACCTTGTTGGATGGTCAGGAAGTTGAACTTCGTGATGACACCTTGGTTATTGCAGATGAAAACACTCCACTTGCAATCGCAGGTATCATGGGTGGCGAAGCCTCAGGTGTTAGCGCTACAACTCAGAACATCTTTTTGGAATGTGCCTTCTTTGCACCCTTGGCGATTGCGGGTAAAGCACGCTCTTATGGCTTGCATACAGACTCTTCACACCGTTTTGAACGAGGTGTTGATTATGCGCTGCAGCACGAGGCAATGGAACGTGCAACGCGCTTATTAATCGATATTGTCGGCGGCAAAGCTGGCCCAATCGTTGAAGAAAGTGATGCAGAGACGCTTCCTAAGTCTTCGACTGTGACCTTGCGTGAAACTAAAGTTGAGTCGCTCTTAGGCTTGAAGGTAGAGACAGCTGAAATAGAAGAGATTCTAACGCGCCTTGGGCTTGAAGTTGTTGATCGAGCAGAGGGGCAGTGGACCTTTGCTGTGCCAAGCTATCGTTTCGATATTGCCATTGAACCAGACCTGATTGAAGAAATTGGTCGGGTCTACGGCTATAACAAACTACCTAAAACGACTGCATTAGGCTCAATGAAGCTGCGGGCCGTCGACGAAGATATCTTCCCGCAGGACTACCTGGCTGATCGTTTGGTGAGTTTAGGTTATCAGGAGGCAATCACTTACAGCTTTGTTGACGAAGAAACACAAAAGCTCGTGACGCCTGAAGAGCAGGGTATCGCTTTGGCAAACCCAATCTCAGCTGATTTGGCTGTGATGAGAACGTCTTTATGGCCTGGCTTGCTAAAAGCACTAAGCTACAACCAGAAGCGCCAGCAGCCCCGAGTTAAGTTTTTTGAGACAGGTCTAAAGTTTGTTCAAGAAGGCGAAGAGATTGTTCAAACTAGAATGATCTCGGGCGTTGTCTCAGGCACTGTTCAAAACGAAAACTGGTGTAATGAAAGCAGAGCAATCGACTTCTTTGATGTGAAGGCCGATCTTGAGAATTTATTGTTCTCAATTGACCCGACAGTCGCTTTCGAGAAGGGTGAACATGCTGCTTTACACCCTGGGCAGACTGCACAGATTGTAAAAAATGGTAAAAAAATCGGCTATTTAGGGGCTATTCACCCTAAATTACAAAAATCCTTGGATTTAAATGGCTCAGTTTATTTGTTTGAACTATGCTTAATTGAAACCGTTCAAGGACAAGTGCCGAGTTTTGATGGCGTGTCAAAATACCCAGAAGTTAGACGGGATTTGGCAATATTGATCGATCACGAGATACCGTTCCGAGACGTTGAGCAGATTGTTAGAGATAATGCCGGTGAAGACCTGGTTAATCTCAATGTGTTTGATGTTTATTCAGGTGATAATCTTGCTGAAAACGGAAAGAGTCTAGGCCTCGGTCTGGTATGGCAGCGAAGTGATCGCACTCTTAATGATGAAGAAATCAACGAGTCCTTTGAGCGTATTGTGTCAGCACTCAGTGCTAAGTTTGGAGCTAAATTAAGGAGCTAGCGCATGGCGGCTTTAACAAAAGCTGATATGGCCGAAAGCCTATACGACGAAGTTGGACTAAATAAGCGCGAAGCCAAAGAAATGGTGGAAGCGTTCTTTGATGAAATTGTTGGAGCCCTAGGTCACAATGAACAGGTGAAGCTATCTGGCTTCGGTAATTTTGACCTACGCGATAAGAAACAAAGGCCTGGACGTAACCCTAAAACTGGTGAAGAAATTCCTATTTCTGCCAGACGCGTTGTTACTTTCAGACCCGGACAAAAATTAAAGGCAAAAGTAGAAGAATATGCTGGAACCCAGTCACAATAATGAATTACCCCCGATTCCGGGTAAGCGCTATTTCACTATTGGAGAAGTAAGCGACTTATGTGGAGTCAAAGCTCATGTTCTACGTTATTGGGAGCAAGAGTTTGATGAACTGTCACCGGTAAAGCGTCGTGGAAATCGTCGTTATTATCAGCGCCAGGACGTCATGACTATTCGTCAAATTCGTAGTTTATTGTACGATCAAGGCTATACCATCGGTGGTGCCAAGCAAAAACTGCACAATGAAGGTGATGAGGGCCCTGCAGGGCAAAACTCTGAATTGATCAAGCAAATGATCACTGAGCTTGAAGAAGTTTTAGACGTACTAAACAGCTAAGCTTTCAAGTAATAAGGTAATCTTAAAAAACGCCGATACTATCGGCGTTTTTTATTTATTTCTAAAGCGTCATAAGGTATTATACCCGCGACTTAAGTCGACAGGCCTAAAACCCGTCGATTACCCCCATGTAAGCTGATACCTAGTATCAACCTGGTGAACAAATTCTTGTTTCACACCGTTCGGGATGTAGCGCAGCCTGGTAGCGCACATGTCTGGGGGACATGTGGTCGTGGGTTCGAATCCCGCCATCCCGACCAATTTTTCTTTTTTAATTCCTGTTTTTTAGCATCTGTCGCAGCTTTTACCATTATAGGGTGAAAATGTACATCATAGAGTCTAGACTCCCTTGTTTAATGCATAATCTGAAAATTCTACTTAGTTAACAGACATATAGGTCTGCATTCCCCTAAGATTATGTTTGATAATTTTTTGTTTTAATAATATTGATCGTTATTCAAAAAAATGAGGGCATTATGAAAGAAGGGACATATCTTGAAGAAGTCAGGCAGCAATACGAGAATTATCCCTACCCTGCAAGAGATCCTGCTAATGAGAAAACAGATCTTTATGTCTCCAAACCCTGCTCCTTAGATTGTCTTAATTATTACGCTTTTGAGGGTAAGCGTGATTTTACTCAGTCGTTTCGAGTCCTAGTTGCCGGTGGCGGGACCGGTGATGATGTTATTTATTTAGCCGAACAACTTAGGGAAACTGAAGTAGAAGTGGTCTATTTGGATATGTCTCAAGCATCAATGGACATCGCCAAGGAACGAGCTAAAGTCAGGAAATTAAAAAATATTACCTGGATTCATGATTCCTTGTTAAATCTGAACAAACAAGAATACGGTGAGTTTGATTTTATTTCCTGTACTGGCGTTTTGCATCACTTGAAAAACCCAGATGAAGGTTTAAAAGCGCTTACTAAGGTACTTCATCCTGATGGTGCGATGTATCTTATGGTTTACGCAACAATTGGACGAACAGGAATCTATCAGATGCAGGAATTAATGCGTCAGATAAATACCGACACGCCCAACATTCAAGACTGTATTGATAACACAAAAAAAACTCTAAACGGGCTACCACAAGGCAATTGGTTTTCCTCAAATAAAGTTTCTTGTAAGAAAGATTTAAGTACAGATATTGGCATATACGATCTACTAATACACTCTCAAGACCGGGCCTATACCGTAAACGAAATGTACGACTATGTTGAAAATGCAGGATTGAAGTTAAATAAACTATATAATCCTGACCACCCTCTTGGTGACATGATTTTTTATCCCGAAACCTATATTCGTGACCCAGAGCTGTTGAACACAATCAAACAACTTCCGCTTAGAAAACAGCAATCTATCTGCGAGTTGTTGTTTGGTCAAATCATGAAACAATGCTGTTTTGTTTCGTTTAAGGAAACTTCTACTCCTAGCATAAAGAATACAGATCTGGTTCCTGCCATCAGCACCATTTACGGCCAAAATGAACGTAAGCAAAATTTGCTTAAGGCGTTTTCTGCACCAGGAAATCAAATACAACTGAACCAAATGTTTACCTTAAAAAGAAACCCACACAGCAAAGCATTGTTTGAACATATAGATGGAAAACGAAGCTTAAAAGAGGTTGTCGAGCAAACCATCAAGACAACGAAAAGCCATGCAACGTTTGAAACCGTCTTTGCAGAACTATGTTCCTTTGTTGAGGTCCTAATAAAACTAGATATGATGTATTTGAGAGAAAAGAGCGCAAGTAGTGCAGCTAATATAAACAATATGATGGGAGTGTGATCAGAAAATGTGTTCGGTTTCTTTAAATGTAAGCGTCCAATCGAGCACAACTAACTGCAAGGTCTAGGCTAGCACTAAGATTTAAAAGGAACTAGCGTATGACTAAACCGAGCGCTAAATATAGCTGGCCAGAGTCGTTGGCTTTTTAGCAAGTGAGTGGCTAAACGATAGCAGACTTCTGTTCCGTGCATAAAATTAGTCCCTTGATGATGGGCTGCAGGGATTCCAAAGTAACAGCTAATCCGACTCTAAACGCAAAACACTGGGTGTTGAGCAATGATTGTTTCGAGTTAAAAGAGGTAGCTCAAAACAGAGCTATTTCTCTCATTCTAATGTCCCACCGATGGTCACTGTGTCTGGGCGTAGGCTTTGATTGACTCTGATCCGTACCAGGTAATTCCGGGCTCTCTCCAAACTTCTCAGTCGATTTACATTTCTTATCACTGTATTTACCGATATCCCGCTTCAAAGCACTGTGTAGTGTTGAGCCTTGGAGTGATAGACTATGGGGTAGATGTCTATAGCGTGGTGGTGGCTACGGATTGGATCTCTTTCTAAGCTAAAATAGAAGAACTAAATATTAAGACCGGAATACTGATGAAGAATAAAGCTCAAAAACAACTCTCGTTTGAACCTCAATACCATCGAAAGTTGGCACAAGGAAAGTACACGCCTATATCAAAGAGGCTAATTAAGGGTAGCAACTCAATTTCGAGTGAAGACGTTGCTGAAGAGCGAGATTGCATACTTGCTGAAGGTTTCACGGTTTGTGAAAGCAGAGCAGAACTGTCTGCGGCGAAAATTGATAATTCAGATAAAGGTGATGTGGCAGCCGTTATAGCCAATACCAACCCCTTATTCAAGTTACATAATAAGTAAGCGCTTGCTGAAAAAAAATTAAACGAGAGCTTTGCCTCGTAGTAGTTGTCGCAGTCGAATGAGAAATAGGAATTATTGATGGATTTATTGTATTGGCATTGGATTGTTTTTGGGATTTTTCTTGTTCTTTTAGAGCTCGTTATCCCTTCATTCACCGCGCTTTGGTTTGGTATTGGCGGGGTATTGGTTGGCATGTTACTTCTTGTCGAGCCGGATCTAAGTACTACCTTTCAGATAAGCGCCTGGGCTATTTTATCTGCCTTACTCACCAGCATGTGGTTCAAAATACTCAAACCCTCGCGGGATAAGGTAGTTTTACCAGCGCTTGATGAAATTCAGGGTGAACTAGGCGTGACGCTGACGCCTCCTTCCGGGGAAAGGCCGGGGCGCGTTCGCTTTTCTACTCCCATTAAGGGCTATGATGAGTGGGACTTTGAGTCTGATGATCAACTAGATGTAGGAGATGCGGTTAAAGTAACCGGTGTCACTGAACATCGACTAGTGATGAAAAAACAATAAATTATCTTTTAGGAGCAAGGGATTATGGAAGCAGGATTATACATAGCAATAGCGATATTTATTTTATTACTGGTGACGGTTGCACAAGGTGTAAGGCTCGTACCTCAGGGCTATCAGTGGGTTGTACAGCGCTTTGGAAAGTACCAAAAAACACTGAAGCCTGGATTGAATATTATCGTTCCTTATTTTGACCAGGTGGCCTATAAGCTTACAACTAAGCAAATCGTATTGGATATTCCTAGCCAAGAGGTTATTACAAAAGACAATGCTATTATTATTGCCAGTGCCGTAGGTTATATCTCCATTACTGACCCGCAGAAAGCAGTGTACGGTGTTGATAACTACACGATAGGGATACAAACCAAAGTCCAAACAACGCTTCGTTCAATTATCGGTGAAATGAATCTGGATGCGGCATTGAGCTCTCGAGAGCAAATAAAAACCAGCCTCACTAGCACGATTGCGAATGAAATTGCGGAATGGGGTATAGCGCTTCGTTCAGTTGAAATTCAGGACATTAACCCTTCTAAGACGATGCAAGAAGCAATGGAAGAGCAAGCCTCTGCAGAGCGGGCAAGGCGTGCAACGGTGACCAGAGCTGAAGGTTCTAAAGAAGCCCAGATATTAGAAGCCACGGGCCAGAAGCAAGCGCAAATACTGGAAGCACAGGGCCGAAAAGAAGCAGCAGAACAAGATGCTAAAGCTGAATTGCTATTGGCAGAAGCGAGGCAGCAGTCAATCTCAATGGTCTCTGCCCCTTTGACCGATAAAGACATGGCAGTGACCTACCTTCTTGGTGAGAAGTATGTTTCAGCGATAGAAAGCCTGGCGACATCTGAGAACAGCAAGTCGGTAATCTTACCTGCCGATTTACCAAAAGCTATCGCGGGTATGATAGGGAAGTAATACACTAGGGTAGCAAGATAAAGCCTAATTTATGTTTGAGCTAAAAACCATCGCGCTATTCATCGTTACTGCGCTTGCAGAAATTGTTGGTTGCTACCTTCCTTATTTGTACTTAAAGCAGGATAAAAGCCCTTTGTTGCTTATTCCTGCTGCTCTAAGTCTAGGCTTGTTTGCGTGGTTGTTGTCTTTGCACCCTGCTGCTGCGGGCCGCGTTTATGCTGCTTATGGCGGTGTTTATATCCTGGTAGCAATATGTTGGCTATGGGTTGTCGAAGGTATTAAACCCACGTGCTGGGATATTACCGGCGTAGGCGTTGCGCTATTGGGCATGGCAATTATCATGTTCAGCCCTCGTGAGCTATAGCCTGATAGGTAGCTGATGCTTTAAGTGTCATCCACCATGAACTGGCCAGTCTTGCATCGTCCGATAAGCCAGAAGGGGTATCGGTCTTGGCGCGAGTTTTTATTTTTCCATTCCCGAAGAATGGTTTTTCCCACCTAAACGAGTGAATACGCATGGATAAGCTAACGAGTGATAACAAATTAATGGCTTCGGTAGACCTAAAAAACTGGGCGAACCTAAGTCGCTCTGTGTTAAATGGCATCGTTGGTGATTATCTGGAAAAAGAGCACAACCCATTAGCCATCGATATGGCTTTTTACCAGCAAAACATACCTCTATTGCTAGATGACACGCTTGCTCAACAGGTGCTTCAAGGTTCCGGGAGCGTCAAAGCAGAAAAAGCCTTATCTAACAAAATTATCGTCCTCATCCACGGGCTGACCAATCTAGAAACAATATGGGACTTAAAACCAGACTCACTCGGTGGGGAAAGTGAAGGGGAGAGCTCGAGTAATGGTCGTTCAAGTGATGATGACGAAGCGCTAAGTGAAAAAGATAACTATGGTCGACGCTTACAAGAAGAGTTTGGCTTTACGCCTTTTTACTTACGTTACAACACAGGCTTATCGATTAAAGATAATGGGCAAAAATTAACTCGGCTACTTTCAGAGCTCATTGAGGCATACCCCATACCTGTAGAAGAGATCGTGCTAATGGGCTTTAGTATGGGAGGCTTGTTAATACGAAGTGCCCAGAAACTCGCGCAAGATGCCGAAGCAGATTGGCTAAGTTTGTTGTCAAACTGTTATTACATTGGCACGCCTCATGAAGGCTCGCCCTTGGAGAAGTTTGGTCACCTAACCAGTTCTATTGTTCGCTATATCCCGCGTGATTACATTAGTCACTGGGCAGACTGGATAGACGTTCGAAGCCAGGGTATACAAGATCTGAAGGACGGCTTACTCCATCTGAATAAAGAAAAACGTGGCGCGGATAGTGATGACCCCTACGAGCAGAGTGTGCGCTGTGGAAGTTTTACCGCGCATGCTCAGCATCACTTCATTAGCGGCTCGCTATCGGCGAACAAGAATAGTCTACTCAACAAGTATTTTGGCGATAGCCTGGTGAGACATACAAGTGCTAACCCCATATCTGCACCAGAAGACAGTAAGCAGGCCCATTTCAATGGTATTCCACATGTACCTCTGGCTCACTCAGAAAAGGTTTACCAGCAAATAAACCAGTGGTTCCGTGAGCATCCAGATCATATTGACTTGAAGTTCTACGAGGTGAGGGAAGCGACTAAGAAGCAGCAAATGGTGCAGAGAGTCGCGCAAGGCTTGTCGAATCAAGAAATCATATCAGGTAGCTTGGATTTGTTAGCGCTTGCCTATGATCATACGGTAGACGCCGTTGAGAAGGTTCACGGCGCGATAGCAGATGAACCATACAGCGTACTTAGGAAAGTCCCTTTGATTAAAGATGTAACCTTGCCGATAGAAGATAGCCATAAAGATATACTCAATACCATATACTTCTCGCTCAAGGCTGGAGGGAAGCTTGCACACAAAGGGGCGAAAGTTTTAGGTGGCAAGCACAGTAAGGAAAACGAATCTGAGGATAAGTGAGCCCTAATCAACTTACCTCGGTAGAGTCAGACTGCTTTAGCAGCGAATTTGATGTCCGATTGACTTGCTTATATAAAATGTCATCACTTGAGTGTTTAGCACCACGCTCTTCATGAAAGTGGCCTATTGCATATGCCCATGTTTGAGCTTGTCGGTCTGATGCATTGAGTGAGCATGCATAGCTTGATTTAGCACTTCGAGCGAAATATCAGAAAATGCCAGAACTTTGCCACCCTGTGATTTGGCAAACGCTTCTGCACTGTTCTTGTTTTTAAATGAAGCCAGGGCCGGTCCCATTGCTCCGGGGAGCTTATGACCAATTACATACCAGGCTTGTTTGGCATCGATTAGCTCGGCTTCGCGAGTATTACCCCAAGGACTGCTCGTCATATCATGGACAAATGCTTTAGCTGTGTTATGGATATTTTCAGGTTGAAGCATATAGGCGAACAAGTCATTCACTGAGCAAAACTTACGTACCGACGATTTATTCTTCTCAAACATCTCACCTTTAGGGCCGGCAAACTGGTTGATAAGCATTCCACACAGGTGGCATTCGTCCTGGTCTTCAATATGTACGGCGCTGATTTCTGGCTTAGCTTTAGGATCGTTTTCACTACACGAAACAATCCCGAAAATTAATACGCCTTGAATCAGCAAAACCAGCACCGGAACTAAAGGCGACTGTTTAGCGTTTTGGTGGGGGGGCTTATGATTCATCACCTTATACCTCTCGTTTCTTCAATAAGTAGGCGGCGAATGCAAGTGGTGCTGCGATCCATAAAACCAGGGAAGATAGCAGTCCTGCCATGCTCATCTCTGTGCCTTCAGCCAGTTGTAGCACGCCACCATATTCTGCGGCATTAACCACCTGATAATTAACCAGGCGGAAGATATACGTTGGGTTCAAGAGTAAAACTTGACTGAGCAAGTCACTTTGAATATCGCCTTTACTGGCGACTAAAATAGCGAGTAAAGCCAAGTCGAATACCAGTACAAAGAAAAACCAGGTGACCAAAGCCAGGCCCGCGGCACGCGATTTCTCTTCTACGCTAAGACTAATAACATAGGCGATGGCAATAAAAACCCAGCCAAGTAGTGTCGCCGATAGAATAAACCAGAAAAATGCATTGAGAACTTCTAGGGTTTCCACCTCGCTGCTGAAGATAATGGCTGCTGCAGCAGTACTAAAACCAAGCAGGGAGGAGATCGCGATGATACTTCCTTGGCCCAGAAATTTGCCAATCAACATATCGCGTCGACTGAGGGGGTAGGTGAGCAGGAGTAGCATGGTGCCTTGTTCATATTCTCCTACGAAGGCGTTGTAGGCGATCATCAATGCGATCAAGGGAATCAGGATAACGGCCAGACTTGCCAGACTAATTAAGGTTGAGTTGAGCGAGGCAAAGCCGATACTACCTGAGGCAGCCGCGCCAAAATACGTAAGCCCTAAAGATAGAATGGCGAAGATTACCGTGATCGCCAAAGTCCAGCGATTGCGGAAGCCATCTTTAAATTCTTTTGAGGCGACAGTTAGTATTTTATCCATATTTATTGCTCTCCCTTGCGAATAAAGTGGCTGTATATTTCCTGCAAGGAAGGTTGCTTGATCTCCAGGTCGCTGATGCTTGTATTTCCCGAGAGTGTTCTAAGGGCGGACATTTTATCTTTCGTCGGCACAAGCAGAGATTGCTGGCCAGCCGCACAGGCGACCGCATTTTGATACTGCATGAGTTCGCTGGGAATTTCATTCGCTGCTAAGCCATGCGCTTTGATCTCGATAGGCAGCTCGCTTTGCTGGCGAAGCGTTTCAAGATTACCCAAGGCTAATTGCTTCCCGCCACCTAGTATCATAGCTCTGTCGATATGCGCTTCAACACCAGGGAGAACATGAGAACAAAGAATCACTGCGCAACCATCGCTTCGTAGTTCGTCTACCGTACGATAAAAATAATCGGTTGCGATAGGGTCTAAGCCAACGGTGGGCTCATCCAGTAATAATAGTTTAGGTTTGCCTAGCAGTGCTTGCGCCAAACCAAGGCGCTGCCTCATACCTTTAGAGTAGGTTTTGACTGCTCGATTTGCTGCAGCTTGAAGGCCAACACTCTCAAGTAACCGTTCAGCCTCGTTCTTTTTAAAGCCTTTAAGTTTGGCGAAGTAAGTGAGTATATCGCGCCCGCTTAGGTGATCATAAAAGCTAACATTTTCGGGTAGATAACCAAACTTCTGGCGAATGTGGTGAGCTTTTTTGTCTCGAGGTGACTGGCCAAGGGTTAGTACTTCGCCTTGACAAGGCTCAAGCACGCCCAGGATGATTTTCATCAGCGTACTTTTGCCAGCGCCGTTATGACCAAACAAGCCAAGCACTTCGCCTGGAGGCAAGTCCAGATTGATTGCCTCGAGTGCTTTTAGCTCGCCATAATGTTTGGAGACTGAGTCAAGCTTAACAACAAGGTCAGAAGAAGGGGACGTCATGGGCTGGCTACCTTACGAGCGGGCGGTGTCATGAGAGGGAAACTATCTCTTACCCCAGGCGATTTAAGTACCGGGAATTGTTTTTGGATATAACGTAGTAACAATACTGCAGGGCTATCCATTAGCATTTTTGCCTGAGGAAACTTCCATAGTAGCTTGTCGATACTGTCATTGGGTTCGAAGTAGGTATCGCCAATTTGATCATTGTTCATATCCCAGCCTAAATAGTCGCTCCAGTAATTACCTTGGGCGTCGAGGCTCCATTCTTGTTTGCGGGTCGCGACGTATTTCACTTGAGTCTGGTTTTTGATAAAGGTGTTTTTAGCAATAATATTGTTCTCGGAACCTGCTGTCAGGTGAATACCGATTTCTGCATTACTCACGTCATTGTCTAGAATTTTGTTGTGCAGCGAGTTATAAATAAAGAAGCCCTTACCATCGGCACCCTCAACGTGACGTGCCTCACTTTGACGCACGCCATCAATCGTGTTGTTAGTTAAGGTGGAATAGGTAATAAAGTTTAATAAGATGCCGTAGTCTTCACTATCGAGTGACTGGTTATGATTGACAGTGAGACTTCTGGATTGCATGAGCGCATAGCCTGCACGGGTTCGTACCGCTTTGTTTTTGGTGACGGTATTGCTGTGGGAGTACATGTAATGAACCCCGTAGCGAAGGTCGTGCATATGGTTTTCAGTGAGCAGGTTGTTCTGGCTAGAAATAATGTAAATTCCGTCACGGGTATGCCAGATTTCGTTGCCACGAACCTCGGTATTGGTCGCAACGGATAGATGAATACCATTGCCTCGGTCGGTTGAGCGCATCTGCTCGTTACCGCTTATTTTATTGTTGATAATTTTTGCACCATCGCATTTATCTAACCAAATACCGCTAGTATCACCATGAAGCAGGTTATTCTTGATGGTTGTATTTTGTGCCGATTTTTCAATAAAGATGCCGGCATTCATTGCCGTTAAATCATCGCCCCAGTTTTCTATTGTCAGATTTTCAATGGTGACATGTGGAGCTTTTATTCGAATCCCGTCATGCATGCCTTGGGCGTTGATGATAGCGCCCTTTTCACCTTGAATAGTGAGACTCTGTCGAATAACAAAGTTACCGGCGTAAACACCGGGAGAGAGGACTATCGTATCGCCTCGAGAGGCATTATCGAGAACAGCTTGTAGGTCTAGCTGAGAATTAATCCTTATCTCTTGAGCATAGGCTGAAGAGGATAAAAGAGATGCCACCACTATCAGACAGGTACAGAGGCACAGCATAAGGATATACGCACTGTGCTTCTGTTTGTTCTGCTGTGTTTCCAGCAGTATTCGAGATGGTTGTGACATCTTGTACTTCTTTTTCGCCTTTAGCAGTTAGCTAAAGCTTAAAGGGTTTAAGCTTCGACTAACATTCGGCCACGCATTTCCATATGCAGTGCATGGCAGAACCAGTGACAGTAGAACCATTGTACGCCAACCTTGTCGGCGGTAAAGGTCACTGACTGGGTTTGCTGAGGGCCAATTTCCATACTGACGCCATGGTTGACCATACAGAAACCATGAGTTACGTCTTCTACCATATCAAGGTTAGTGATCACCATGGTGACTTCATCGCCTTGCTTAACGGTAAATTTGTTCAGGCCAAAGTTTGGTGCAACCGAGGTCATATAAACCGTCACTTTGTTACCCTTGCGAATAATCTTGTTGTCCATTTCAAGATTTACACCATCTTTCTTTGCTTGAGCAACGGTTTCAGCGAAGAAGGGGTCATCACGCTTCCAGATTTTGCTTGGCTTCACTTTGCTTCGATGAACGATCATACAATCGTGAGGCTCAGCAAAGGTCGGGCCGTCGTGAATCAGCTTCATTTCATCGCCGGAGATATCGATTAACTGATCATTTTCGGCACGAAGTGGGCCCGTCGGTAAGAATCGGTCTTTAGAGAACTTACAGAGACAGACTAGGTATTTGCCATCAGCATCACGGGTTTCACCCATGGTGGTGTGAAGGTGACCTGGCTGATAATGAACATCCAGCTTTTGGCGAATGTAATTAACTTTCTTGTCTTGATAAGCTTTGATCGCATCTTCCACGTTCCACTTAACCACCTGACTATCGATAAAGACGGTTGTATAAGCATTACCGCGTCCGTCAAAGGCTGTATGAAGCGGCCCTAAGCCCAGCTCTGGCTCTGCAACGATGGTATCGCGAGGTTTGATCTTATCATCAAATAGTGAAGCCAGCTTCTTGATCGCAATCACTGAAACGGTTGGTGAAAGCTTACCGTTAGCCACAAAGTATTCACCGTTTGGTGAAGTGTTCAAGCCATGAGGACTCTTGGGTACCGGAATATAGCGAGTATATTTGGAACCTTTACGGCCATTGATTACAGGTACTTTGGAATCGCCGATTGTCTTGAAGTCACCGTTCTGAACCGCTTTCTCAAGCGCTGGAATATCAAATACAACAACATGGTCACGCTCAGCTGAAATCATTTCAGGTAGCGTTACGCCGTTTTCAGAGTTATAGCAGGTTGATGCAGCGAAACGACCGTCGTAGTCGGCATCGGTATTATCAAGGTTGCCATCAACAATGACCTGGAAAGCCATTTCCATCTTCTCAGCGTCAATGACGTTGAACATGGAGAAATATTTACTAGGGTCATCCAAATCACGTCCGTCATTCGGTAATGGAATTTCATATTCACCGTTACAGAATATATATTTGGTATGAGGTACTTTCTGAACCCTTAAACCATGGATCGCCTGTACATTTGGAACGTCGATCATCTTATCGGCTTTCATAATGTCGCAGCGGATACGTGCTACACGAGTATTTGCTTTATCGTTGATGAAAACATACTTACCGTCATAGCGGCCATCTTGCATACTCATATGAGGGTGATGTGCATCACCGTTAAAGTACTTGGCAGATTCACCCATGACTGCTTTACTTTCGTTGGTCTGACCCCAGCCAGTCGCGCTTTCATGGTTGAATACCGGAATACGCATTAGCTCACGCATTGAAGGTAGGCCAAGTATGCGAACTTCACCTGAGTGACCTCCACTCCAAAAGCCGTAATATTCGTCGAGCTCACCTGGCCCTACATGGGCGCTAGCAGCCATTTTCTCGGCCGTTTTTGCCTGAGCAAGTTCTGAAAACATGGATGCGGTAAGTGTTGACGCAGCAACACCTGCACCACCGACTAAAGTGGTTGCACCAATAAATTTACGACGGCTCATGCCTTCTTTTTCAGGACTATCATCGACGTGGCGGTCGACAGGGTTTTCCTTATTTATGTCGGTCATAATGATCTCCAAGTTGTTCCTGGTTGTGATAGAGAACTTCTTACTTCGTTGTTTGTACTGCTAATTCTTTAATTGCTTTTATTGTGTGTTTTTCTTTTGTATTCGAATCTTATGAGCCTCCTTGGTTGACAATACGAACCGGCTCGACAGGCGCTTCTTTCGTTGCTTTGCGGTATTTTTTGGCAAGTGGTGGGCATTTCTCTTTACTGTGATAAGTCATCTGACAATCGAGGCAGTAGTGGCATTCGCGCATATTAATCTCACCAGTAGGAGCAATCGCTCCGATCTCACACTCTTGGGCACAAAGCTGGCAGGGCTTGCCGCATTCTTTTCGGCGTTTTAGCCAGTCGAAGAGGCGAGCGAAAGAAGGAATAGCAATGGCTGCACCCATTGGGCAGACGTAGCGGCAATAGAACTTACGATTAAATATTGACGTAACCAGAAGCCCGGCCGCGTAAAGAATGAAGGGCCAATCGCGATCGAAGCGCAGCAGGAAAGTTGTTTTGAAAGGCTCCACTTCGGCATAGGTTTCTGCGACAGCCAGGGACTCCAGTGATAAGCCAAACAAAGCTA
>NZ_LWFZ01001324.1:0-909 GCF_001635225.1 Oleiphilus sp. HI0086 | reverse complement strand
CAGCTTGAGGGCGCTCATTATAATTGGGTGACGGGCACTTCCGAGCACCAGTCAACCAACCATTACAAATTTTCATACCTAGTTAGCTCCGCGTAAACTCCCGATCACCGATTCTAAGGCACGATCAAACAATAAACCATCATTTAGAACTTGAAGCTCTCCATTTCTTAGCAGGGATGCAAAACCACTTTTATCCTGCTCCATTACTTTGATGCCGGATCGATTAACGAAAACAAACTTATCAATAGCCTTAATGTGTGCAGCAAGTTTACAACGTTCAGGACGTCCTTCCTTTGAAACCTCAAACCAGGTGCCAATGCTAGCTCTTTCCACCTGCTTACTAAATGCATCAACAATGGAATCGCTCGCACTAGCACTCAAATCTTCTTCTAGAACCGTTTCGGCACGCGTAGGCTCGACACTTGATTCCGTTTCTGCGTTATCACCGGTGCCTTGCTCACTGGGTGAGACAGGTTTACTGTCGGAGTTTGTTTCTCTAGAGGCAGCTTTAGGCGCAGGCTTGACCGGCTTTTCGGCTTCAACGCTAGATTGCTTAAAATCGTTAAAGTCTTGTTCAATTTCAAGCGTATCCTGAACCAACTCAGCAATGGCGTTATCGTCCATTGCAGACTTGGCAAACTCTTCGTATGTTTGCAAGTTATTCAAGACATTAACATGCTGAGCTTCGATATCGGCCAATAGGGTTTTCGCCTCAAACTGATCATACATGATCCGATTGAGCCCCTCCCGACACTTCCTCATAACACGAGGAATCGTTTTCAATAACTTGCCTCGAACATCAAACTCCTCCTTGTCTGGACTCACCGTCCAAATCAAATCTTTAACCAAGGCAATTTCAGCCTTCCAACTCTCTGAGTCGACACCACCGTTTAGGTATGTGTAATTAAG
>NZ_LWFZ01001323.1:0-1057 GCF_001635225.1 Oleiphilus sp. HI0086 | reverse complement strand
ACGAAATTCTTTTGCGAGTAATTTACCCATTATGTTCGACTTGGCGGAGCCTACCCAGCGCATATGATGGACCATGTATAGGCCGAACTCGTCAAAGGCTTCGTCGATTAAGCTGGCGATAAAATTCAAACAAGGGTCTTCCGGGAATAAGCGATGTCTATGGCTATTTCCCTGAGTGGGGGGCTTCTGGTCAAGATAGTGTGCGATGGCTGTGCTGTCGTATTGAAAATCTTTGCCGTTTTCAGTAAAGAAAGGAACGGCAGGGTACTCATCTAAGTCGGCATCCATTTCAGGATAGCGGCTTATCTGCTTATGCTGTTTTTGATACTCAAGGCGTAATAAGGTCTGAGTATTTTCAAGATAGCTTCCATGCGCGGGTAAGCGGCGATAAGGGATGCCACAGTACTCCAGGTAAGCTTGCATCTTTAATACGAAGGGCGAAAGCTCGACGCCCCAAATAATTGCAGAACTGATTTGTATTTTATTCTTATTTTTCATTTAGGGCTCAACCTATAAAACAGCATTACATCAAATGAGCCTGAAAGAAACGCGATAGGTCTTGTATCTCGCTTAGACAAACTTCGTGTTCCATCGGGTAGTTTAGATATTGCACTGTGTGGCCTCGCGCTTCAAGAATCGCCGCCGCTTTTTTACCTTGCCTTTCCACGACCATTGGGTCATGAGTGCCGTGGCAGATTAATACTGGCAGCTGGCTATTCGCGGGCGCGGTATCAAAGCTATCTTCTTGTGGAAAATAGGTCGACAAGCCTGCCAGTGCTGCAAGGGGGCTGGGGTAAGTTAAGGCTGCATGGTAGGCCACGGCTCCACCCTGCGAAAAGCCCATTACAATGATTCGTTCGCTCTTGATGCCTCGCTCGATTTCCCTATCGATCAGCGTTTGGATATTCTTCACCGAACTTTGCAATTGTTCGTGGTTTATCACGCGCTCTTCAGTCAGTTCAAGAATGTCATACCAGGCGGGCATGATATAGCCAGCATTAACCGTGATGGGGATTTCCGAGGCATTTGGAAATATAAAGCGTATACCTAAGCCTTC
>NZ_LWFZ01001322.1:0-1310 GCF_001635225.1 Oleiphilus sp. HI0086 | reverse complement strand
AGTTTTCCTGCACTCTGCGCAGCATCGATATGAAAAAGAATCCCCTTCGATTCCGTAAGTCTGGAGATTTCATAGACATCATTAATCGCACCAGTTTCATTGTTCACATGCATCAAGGAGACCAAAACCGTATCAGGGCGAAGTGCCTGCGCTACATCATCAACTGAGATTCCCCCACTGACGCGAGGCTTCAACCAAGTCACCGAATAACCCTGCGACTCTAAGAACTTGACGCTATCAATAACTGCCTTGTGCTCAGTCATCGATGTAACAATATGCTTACCCTGCGACTTACGCGCCAACACCGCACCTTTAATTGCTAAGTTATTCGCTTCTGTCGCACCAGAGGTCCAGACAATCTCTCGCGTATCCGCGCATAATAAGCTGGCAACTTGCTTTCGCCCATGCTCGACAGCGGCTTCTGCTTGCCAACCATATATATGAGAACGGGAGGCTGGATTGGCAAAGACACCGTCCATCGTCAGAAACTTGGACATTTTTTCAGCCACACGCAAATCAACAGGAGTAGTCGCCGCATAATCGAGGTAAATAGGCTTATTCATAGATTAGGGTTCACAAAATAATACAGACTAAATTTTGCGCGTATTATATAGAGAGGAAGTTCTGATTACCATGAACGTAAATTGACCGACAAGCACAACTACTGCAATAGAAAAGAGCCCGCAGAATGCTATATATCTAATAAACTTGAGTTAATAAGTTCTGCCGCTTCATTCTGACGAATAGCAGTAACCTGAACCTCTCGTTTGTTCATAAGGTCTTGAAGACTTATAGAATTTAGAAAACTATGTATTTGCTGGCTAAGATCCATCCATAAATGATGAGTGAGGCACTGCTCGCCGTCCTGACAACCGCCTTTCTCAGCTTTTTCCTCCACACCCTCACGGCTTTTGGCGCCGCAACGAGTTGTATCAATTGACTCATCAACAGCATCAATAACGGCGGCAACTGAAATATCAGCAGCCTCAACATTTAGCTGATAACCGCCTCCCGGACCACGTATACTTCTAACCAGCTTACGTTGTCTAAGTTTCGAAAACAGCTGTTCCAAATAAGAAAGAGAGATACCCTGCCTAAGCGAGATATCTGCTAAGGCAACCGGGTTATGACAAGCATGCAGCGCAAGATCAAGCATTGCAGTGACTGCATATCTACCTTTTGTGGTTAGGCGCATTGCTTAATTCATGTCTCTTGAAGTGTTTATAGTCAGCATCGGAGCGATGCATTGCTGAAAAATTATCTATTACCTGAGTAATTTAATCAAGTATTCTCAAGCCTCTCCCCAATAA
>NZ_LWFZ01001321.1:0-1288 GCF_001635225.1 Oleiphilus sp. HI0086 | reverse complement strand
TAAACTCTTCCTCAATATCTATTTTTGCTTCTTCTCCTACGGCAGGTATCTCTGTCGTTTCATCAGCTGGCATCTCCTCAGAAATCGGGACTTCCGAGTATTCCCATACCTCACTGGGCACAGAAAAATATATTGAGCTAACAAGCAGAGCCAGGAACAAAAATACCGGTAGGCCATAAAATAAATAAGCTTGCTTGAAGTTTCGTTCAAAGCGGAAGGTAATACCACGATAAGCTGTGTGGCGGAGCCTGAACGACATAGAAAGAACAATGATTGCAGGCACTAAAACTGTCACTGCTGCAGCGGCATACAAACCCCAAACGCCATTATAGGAATTTATTGCGTAATAAATGCCGAATAATATGGATGCAAAAATTCGCCCTTTTAGAATCTGTTCAGGCTTTGCCAAATATTGAAAGGCGCTGTCGTCAAGCTGAGTATTGCCATAAAAATAGCGGTGTGTTCTAACTTTCGCCCAGGCCGAATAAATGCCCAGCGTAACGATGGTGAGAGCTATATTGACGATCCAAATGCCAAAGAATTCGAGTGCTTTGCCGCTGAATCTAAAAGGCTGTTCAGTATAGGGTTTTACTTCTAAGTCCATTTAATGGGAGTTCCTTCAATTTGATGCGCTTAAAAACTAGCGGCAGTCTAACATAATTAGAAGGAGAGGCTGCGGTCAGAGTAAATTTACTCTAGACCGAACGGCACTTACTTAAGCATATGTTCCATCTAAACAAATGATTATCTATAGGGTGCAATTCAGATTAAATAGGAGCCATTCATTTAAGAACCCTTTTTTGATTATCTCCGTACAGGCCATCGGCCGCTCTGTGTCCTCTGTGGTGGATTCGTTTTTGGGTTTTTGATCTTCAAGACTAAGGCCCTTAACCACAGAGGACACAGAGCGCTTTGCTGCACAGAGGAGTAATGTTTCTCTAGGCTTCCACTGTAAAAAAGTGAAATTCAGTTTAAGTAAGTGCCATTCTACTTTCTAATTATTCTAGCTCTGACATATCGTCTCAATATCACAAGTGATCACCGATACATGCTTATAGCCGATTCTCATCAGCTGCTCTGCAGATAAAGTGGCGCGTGCACCGGTTGCGCAGTGGATATAGAGCGGTGTTTCTTCATGTGGGTGGAGTTCTGATACCTTCATTTCCAAGACACCACGTGGAATGTTGAGGGCGTTCGGTGTCGGGTTTTGTGCCACTTCCATGGGTTCTCTTACGTCAATCAAAATACCACCATTATTGCTCATTTCCAGCTTGGCGCTTGATGATGT
>NZ_LWFZ01001320.1:0-711 GCF_001635225.1 Oleiphilus sp. HI0086 | reverse complement strand
ATTGCCGCTTATTAAAGTGGGCATGATCGATGCGTCGACTACTCGTAGCTTTGAGATGCCATGAACACGCAACTGGTCGTCAACGACAGACATATCGTCATTACCCATTTTGCAGGTACCCACGGGGTGATAAACCAGACCTAAACGATCTTTGCACGCTTGCAGAATGTCTGCATCGGAGGTGATATCAGCTCCTGGGTGAACTTCGTCGCCACGATGATCATCAAAAGCTTCAGATGCTAGGATTTTTCGCGCGACCCGAATGCCGTCAACCAAAACTTTTTGATCTTTTTCTTGAGAGAGGAAGTTAAAATCGATTTTGATTCGATCGCGAGGGTCTAAAGACTTTAAGCTTAGTTGACCACGACTTTCCGGTCTGAGTACGCACACATGTAGGGAGTAACCATGTTGCGAAAGTAAACCAAGATCTCTGCCGCAATCATCAAAAAGAAGTGGTACGAAGTGCAGCTGAATATCAGGAACCTCAACAGAAGGACCAGATTTCAAGAAGCCGCCAGATTGGGTTATCGAATTAGCAAGATTACCTTTTTTAGCAGTAAAGTAATTAAAAGCATCTGGCAAGGCTTTTAATAACCCGGATGGCGTAATAGAAAATCCGTCTTTTTTCTTGCTTTTTACCAATACACAAGCATCAACATGTTCTTGAAGGTTTTTTCCTACTCCTGGAAGATCATGAACGACAGCTATACC
>NZ_LWFZ01001319.1:0-640 GCF_001635225.1 Oleiphilus sp. HI0086 | reverse complement strand
CGCGTACGAATTCCTGCATGCTTAAGCGCCTCGATTAGAGACTTATAAGCGTCAAGTAATTCCATGTACTTGCCTACCATGGCAATGGTTACTTCGTTTTCCGGACTGGATTCAGCTTCAACCACTGAATCCCACTCTGTTAGATCGGCCTCATCACACTCCAGACCAAATCGTTCTACGACAATTTGATCCAAACCATGTTCATTCAGCATACGTGGAATCAGGTAAATGCTGTTTGCATCCTGTAATGGGATAACGGCGCGCTCTTCTACGTTGGTAAACAAAGCAATCTTGCGGCGAGATGATGCATCAATCTCGTGATCAGAGCGACAAACCAGAATATCGGGCTGAATACCGATAGAGCGCATTTCTTTTACGGAATGCTGGGTCGGCTTGGTTTTGGTCTCACCTGCGGTTGCAATATAAGGCACTAGAGTTAAGTGCATAAACAGCGCACGCTGGGAGCCCACTTCAATCTTTAACTGTCGCACTGCTTCCAAAAAGGGTTGCGACTCGATATCCCCAACTGTGCCGCCACTTTCAACCAAGGCGACATCATAGCCGTTAGCACCTTCAACGATGCGGCGTTTGATTTCATCAGTGATATGAGGAATTACCTGGACTGTTCCACCTAGATAAT
>NZ_LWFZ01001318.1:0-964 GCF_001635225.1 Oleiphilus sp. HI0086 | reverse complement strand
TATGTCGCTCACAGCAGGAAGTTTTTCAGCGAACTGGGTTTTGACGACAATTTGGTGGAAACGGAAGGCTTCCGTCGTTTGTTCTCTGGTGATATGTCGCATGTGCCAGAACCTATGAGACAAACAGCTTGGGCAACTGGCTATGCGCTGTCGATTTATGGCACGGAGTACATTCAACAGTGTCCGTTCCGCACAGGCAACGGTTACGGGGATGGCCGTGCAGTATCTGTCCTTGAGGCTGTCATCAATGGTCAGCGTTGGGAGATGCAGCTAAAGGGTGGTGGGCGAACGCCATATTGTCGTGGTGCGGATGGGCGAGCAGTGCTGCGCTCGAGTATTAGAGAATTTCTGGTTCAGGAGCATATGCACCAACTAGGGGTGCCAACATCTAGGTCCTTATGCCTTTATGTATCTGGCTCAGAGACCGTTGATCGCCCATGGTATTCTGAAGGTTCTTACTCCCAAGATCCGGATATTATGGTATCGAACCCGGTTGCAATTTCAACACGTGTCGCACCGTCTTTCTTACGGGTCGGGCAGCTTGAACTGTTTGCTCGTCGAGCGCGTAGCAAGGCTCATCCAAAAGCTCTCGAAGAGTTAAAGATGATCGTTTTGCATTTGATTGATCGTGAATACAAAAGTGAGATCAATGAAGACCTATCGTTCGAAGATAAATTACTGCGGTTGGCTAGCGAGTTTCGTGAGCGTTTAAGCGCGCTTGTCGCAAACTGGCTTCGCGTAGGTTATTGCCAAGGCAACTTCAATAGTGACAACTGCGCAGCGGGGGGGTATACCCTTGACTATGGTCCATTCGGGTTCTGCGAAGTGTTTGAACCGTTTTATCAGCCTTGGAGTGGTGGCGGGCATCACTTTTCGTTTTTCAATCAACATGCTGCTGCCGAGGCAAATTTTGAGAGTTTCTGCTCGGCATTGCGACCCCTTGTTGCATCGAAGCCCGATGTAT
>NZ_LWFZ01001317.1:0-1249 GCF_001635225.1 Oleiphilus sp. HI0086 | reverse complement strand
TACACGAAGTTTCAAAGCCCTCCATTAAACTGGCCCCCAAGATATCAGCCCGTTTAAAGGTTATGTCCCAGCTGGATATTTCTGAGCGGCGAATTCCTCAAGATGGACGTATTAAGCTAAAGCTATCAAAAACCAAAGCGATTGATTTCCGGGTGAATACCCTACCTACGTTGTGGGGCGAAAAAATTGTATTGCGTATTCTTGACCCGAGCAGCGCGAAAATGGGGATTGACGCATTGGGTTACGAAGACGTCCAGAAAGAGCTCTATATGGATGCGCTTCACCAGCCGCAAGGGCTTATCCTAGTAACCGGCCCTACGGGGAGTGGTAAAACAGTATCACTCTATACCGGTTTGAATATACTAAATACTGACGAACGAAATATCTCTACCGCGGAAGACCCGGTTGAGATCAACCTGGAAGGTATCAACCAGGTTAACGTTAACCCGAAGGTCGGGCTTGGCTTCCCTGAAGCGCTTAGGTCTTTCTTACGTCAAGACCCTGACATCATCATGGTGGGTGAGATTCGAGACCTGGAAACTGCGTCTATCGCGATCAAAGCAGCACAGACGGGTCATATGGTCATGTCGACCCTGCATACCAATAGTGCACCAGAAACCTTAACTCGTATGATCAATATGGGCGTTCCGGCATTTAACATCGCCACATCTGTCAGTCTTATCATCGCACAACGACTGGCAAGACGCTTATGCAGCGCCTGTAAAGAGCCTGCTGATATCCCTCCCGAAACACTAGAGAAGGAAGGCTTCACAAAAGAACAAATTGATACAGGTTTTACACTTTATAAACCAAAAGGGTGTGATAAATGTAATAAAGGCTATAAAGGCCGGGTGGGCATTTACGAAGTCGTTAAAAACACGCCTAAGATCGCTCAACTTATTATGTCCGAAGCCACTTCACTTGAAATCGCAAAGCAGGCAGATGAAGAAGGCTTTAACAACCTTAGAAAATCAGCACTTTTAAAGGCTATTGAAGGCGTCACCAGCCTTGAAGAAGTCGAACGTGTAACCAAGGACTAACACATGGCAAGCACCACAGATAAGACACTGTCCTTTTCCTGGGAAGGTACTGACCGGAAAGGCAATAAAACCACAGGCGTTATGGCCGCGGCAAACTCGGCCTTGGTCAAAGCACAGCTTCGTAAGCAAGGCATAAAACCCGTCAAAGTAAAAAAAGCGGCTGCCACTCGTGCGAAAGGGAAAAAAATAACCCCCTTCGATGTCGCTAT
>NZ_LWFZ01001316.1:0-917 GCF_001635225.1 Oleiphilus sp. HI0086 | reverse complement strand
CGTCATTTTGGAGGGGAGGAAATTTTTGTCCTATCGGGAAAGTTTTGTGATGAGCATGGCATCTATCCTAAAGGAAGCTGGATACGTAGCCCTCACATGAGTCAGCATCACCCCTTCGTTGAAGAGGAGACGGTCATTTTGGTGAAAACTGGGCACTTACCCGTGCCAATTAACCCTTAGATAATTAAGAGGCGAAAGTATCTCTACACACTAAAACGCTTTTAGTCAGCTCTGCTTAAGTGAGCAAAGTGGAATCTTAGGTGATCTTCTATGAAGCTTTGAATAAAAAAGTAACTATGGTCGTAGCCTTTTTGCATTCTGAGTTCTAGATTCGCGCCGACAGATTTGGCGGATTCTACAAGATTTTCGGGTTTTAGTTGTTCCAGCAGAAAATTATCCTCATCACCTTGATCCACTAATATCGGTAACGCACATCCATGTTCTTTTAACAGCTCGCAACTATCGTATTGTTTCCATGTATTCTGATCCGTGCCAAGGTAAGCGAGAAATGCTTTTTGTCCCCATGGGCAATTGATTGGATTGCTAATAGGGCTGAAGGCAGAGACTGACCGATAAGCTTCTTGATTCTTCAGGGCAATAGTTAAAGCGCCATGCCCGCCCATACTATGCCCGAAAATAGACTTTACATTGGAGACAGGGAAGTTGCGTTCAACAAGTTTCGGTAGTTCTGTTGCGATGTAATCGTACATTCGATAGTGGGAAGACCAGGGTGGCTGTGTAGCATTTAGATAGAAGCCAGCCCCTAAGCCTAGGTCATAAGAGCCTTCGGGGTCATCGGCAACATCTTCACCACGAGGGCTTGTGTCGGGTGCGATGATAATGAGTCCGAGTTCTTCTGCCAGACGAAAAACACCCGCTTTATGCATGAAGTTTTCATCTGTGCAGGTGAGGCCGGA
>NZ_LWFZ01001315.1:0-839 GCF_001635225.1 Oleiphilus sp. HI0086 | reverse complement strand
TTCTGTCTAAAGTAGTCTGAAACTGAACGAACACGAGTCGACAATACTGCCATTGGCGTATCATCACCCATCGAACCTACTGCTTCCTGGCCCGCCTCAGCTAATGGACGCAATACCTGATCTCGTTCCTCGAAAGTCACCTGGAACATCTTCATGTGCGTCTTTAGGGTATCAGCATCCATTGCTTGGAACGCTTCATGATCTTTGTCTAGCGTTGCCTCAATACGAACCGCGTTTTCTTTTAGCCACTTTTTATAAGGGTGAGCAGACTTAAGGCGGCTATCGATATCATCAGTATGTAGCACTTCACCCGTTTCAGTATCAACCGCTAGAATCTGTCCAGGACCAATTCGACCCTTAGCAACAACATCTTCCGGCTTATAGCCATAAGTTCCAATTTCGGATGCAACTGTAATGTAACCATTCTTAGTGATAACCCAACGACTTGGGCGCAAACCGTTTCTATCCAGTAAACAGACGGCGTAACGGCCGTCAGTTAGAACCAGACCAGCCGGTCCATCCCATGGTTCCATATGCATACTGTTATATTCATAGAAAGCACGTAGTTCGCTATCCATGGTGTCAACGTTCTGCCATGCAGGTGGAATCATCATACGAACGGCACGGAATAGGTCTACACCACCTGCCAGAAGTACCTCAAGCATATTATCCATACTGGAAGAATCTGAACCAGTACGATTCACCAAAGGAGATAATTCTCCCAGCTCAGGCAGTTCGTCTGTAGCAAACTTGCTTGTTCTCGCTGTAGACCAGTTTCTATTGCCTTCAATCGTATTAATTTCACCGTTGTGAGCAATACATCTAAATGGCTGGGCTAG
>NZ_LWFZ01001314.1:0-12839 GCF_001635225.1 Oleiphilus sp. HI0086 | reverse complement strand
TACAGAATGACCTTGACGGCTCGATTGTCAATGAATTCTCAGAGGACTCTGGCGCTGTTTATATCTATGAAAGAAATGCAAACGATTCTTGGGAGTTAGTCTGGATGTTGAAGGCTCCAAATGCTGAGCCAGGCGATAAATTTGGTCAATCTGTGTTTGTGGACGGCGAACTATTGGTAGTTTCTGCCCCTGGTGAAGATAGCTCTGCGCAAGATGTGTACACTAACTATACTGCAGAAGGGGACTATTCAAGTGCGCTCTCTCAAGAACTTGAAAATGCCAGCGCTAGCAATCTTTCTCCTGAATCTGGCGCAGTCTACCTTTATGTGCTGCAGCGAGATGGAAGTTGGGCACTTCACTCTTATATCAAAGCAAAGGAAAATGTTCGAGGTGCCTCCGGTTTCGACAAAGGGTTTGGTGAGCAAATTGCGTTAAGCGCTCGGTTAAGTTCATCTGGGCAGTATATTGGTCATAGCCTAGCTATTGCTGCACCAAAAGAAGATAGCCTGAATGGCATCTTTTCCGACACGCAAGCCATTAACTCAGGTGCAGTTTATATGTATTCGCTAAATCTCAGTCAGGGCAATTTCTTGCAATATATCGAGACGTTAAAAGCTTTAGAACCCGTTGCGGGAGATCGCTTTGGTAGTGCTATTTCTTTAACACCTGACGGCCAAGTATTTGTATCAGCTCCTTATGAACAAAGTAATGACCGTGTGATAAATAATTCGCCCTCGCCAGAGTCATATGAGCCTGTACTAAGTAGGTCAAATTCCGGCGCTGTGTTTGCTTTTAGCGCTATAAATAGTAATCAGGTGGGATTTCACGAATTGAGTTCAATTATAAAGGCATCGAATGCAGATTCTGGTGATCTATTTGGTAGCTCAATTGCTTCGAATGAAAACTATCTGGTTGTTTCTGCATCCCATGAGGACGGCGCAAGTACAGGGTTCAATCGCGATATGTCGAATAACGATTCAAGCGATTCTGGAGCCGTTTACGTATTTAAAAGAGATGCTGCCAGTGGAAACTTTTCTCAGGACCTCTATATAAAAGCTCCCGTAAATGAACCGTTTTCGAGCTTTGGCAATGCAGTGGCGCTATATGATAACGACCTGATTGTCTCGCACTCACTGTTCGATGAAGGAGGAGCTGAAGATAAGGGTATCACTTACATCTATGCTCGGGATCATGAAGATAAGACCTGGTCTAAACTTCTAGAATTAAGCAGTCCTGAAGTTGTTGAATATGGAAGCACGATTGCGCTTGAGGGAAATAAGGTGGTTGCCACAACCAAAACAGCAGGACAACCTTTGTTTTTGGTAAAATAAACTCAGTGTTTTAGAGGGCTTATATTGAGAGTATGCCGCTAACAGCTTCTTTGCCGTCAATAACCAGTAATTTTGTAATGCTGTTTTCCTTCATGATCGTTTCGGCCGTAAAGAGCATTTCTCCCTCGTCAATGGTTATTGGGTCTGTGGTCATTATATCTTTTGCTTTTTGGGTGTGAATGTCACCACCTTTTACCAAAGAACGGCGCAAGTCTCCATCAGTGATTACGCCAAGAAGCGCTTTGTTTTCATCGATAACAACTGCAATACCCTGAAGCGATTGAGTCATTGTAATGATAACTTCATCAACAGGTGTTTCAGGGCTTACAAAAGGTAGGTCTTGAGCAAGCATTTCGTCACGCACCTTGGTCAGTAGCTGTCTACCCAAGCTTCCTCCAGGGTGAAAGGCTGCAAAGTGCTCAGGTTGAAAGTTTCTTTCTTTCATTAGTGAAACAGCAAGTGCGTCGCCCAAAGCTAGTGTCACCGTTGTCGATGTGGTAGGAGCCAAATTATTTGGGCATGACTCCTTTTCGACAAAAATATTCAAGTAGACGTCTGAATTTTTTGCTAGCGTGCTATCAGGGGCGTTAGCAATAGAAATAATTTTGTTTCCGAAGCGCCGAAGGCTAGGGATGAGTTTGATCACTTCTTCGGTTTCGCCGCTATTCGAGATAAGCAAGATGATATCGCTAGGGCGGATCATCCCTAAGTCACCATGAAATGCTTCGGCGGGGTGAATAAAAAAACTAGGTGTGCCGGTAGAAGCGAGTGTAGCTGCGACTTTTTTGCCAATATGGCCGGATTTCCCCATACCTGAAACTATTAGGCGTCCTTCAGATTTCATTATCAATGATATGGCAGATGAAAAACTGTTATCAAGAGAGTTTGCGAGATTTGAAATAGCGGAGGACGCTTCGTTTAAGCTGCTAATCGCAGTTTCATTAATATCAGACATTTACACCTACCTAGTAAAGCGGGGTTATAAGGGCTTGGGAGTGGGTGATACAAACGATACCACTAATTATGTCTGTATTATAAACGGTTTTACAAAGAGTAAAATGGCTTTTGTCTTAAATGAAATTTAGGTGCAACAGGTTTAACTTGGGTGAGGGTTGGCAGCGCAATGTGATTGAGGTGCGCTGCCAAAAGAAGGAGCAGGTTAAAAATTGTATCGCAGGCCGATATTACCTAGAATCAGTTCTTTATCTTCTATTAAGGGGCTGGTTTCTATTTCGCCTGAAAATTTCTCTATGGCAAGGTAGCCCGTCGCGGTTAGTTTGTCAGATATGCTGTATTCGACGGTAAGGTCGAACCCGACATGTCCACTATTTCCAGGCTCATATTGAGGTCTGGTAATAGTTTGATAATAATCGATATTGGCGTCATCTTCGCCAGCACCATATTTTTCAATAACATCCTCTTCCGCTAACCTATTTTCAGCTTCGGTTACTTGATAATAGTATGAGTTGTATTTCGTACCATAATGCTTAATAAACATGCGAGGTGTGATTGTCCAATTCCCAGTGTCTGGGAAAGGACGAGACCAGCTAATTGAAGATCGTGGGCCAGAATAGGTGCTGATGACATCGTGAAAAGCCTTAATCTCAACAAGTCCAACACGGGAAAAGAAACGGAAGATAAAGCCAGCCTCAATAGACCTATCCCTATTTTCATCAATGCCCCAGTACAACTCTTCCATATCAGCGCTAATATTCTCAAGATCCAAAAATGTTCGTCCCGATGTTACCGCAAGGCCAAACATAATACGCTTATGCCTGAATAACTCGAAGCCAACTAGTGGCTCATCATGATTGTTATAGCCGAACAAATTTCCCCACTGAAAACTGAAAGTCGGTAAAAAGGAGTAGGTGCCATCATGTCCTATATAGGGTGCCGACCCAAATGTAATGCCGGGGCCGATAGAAAGATGGTCTTCATAGACTGGAACCGGCTCTTGTACCCTTGCTTGAGTTGCGGACGAGCAAAGCACCAAAGACAGTGTTATTGCAGCCAATGATAAGAGTTTACGAGAGTTGAATTCCATAGTGATAAATTACCTGGGTAGTTCCATGTGTGATTAATTACTTAATTTCCAAGCGTTCAGAGAATGCTGAGTCCTTGAATATTTCTGTATTCTATATCTTATTGAATTTAAACGATGAGATCTGGATAACATCATTCGTGATATTTCTGAATAATGCTAACCCTTATTAGCCGGCTAGGTCATATTGAGTGAGGTTATTGCTTTCGATCATGATGCGAACTTTCTCAATATAACGCTCAGCTTGTTCGGAGTAAGGGGAAAGTCCGGGCAGTAGATCTAGGCTGCTCATGTCTTGCTTGCTTGTGCTGCTGAACTTAGCGCGTAGTTTCCTGAATTCATCATATGCCGAGAAGCTATTTAGGTTCATCAGATAGGCCCTGATGGATTCATTTATAGTCTCGAATTGAGCTACCTCATGTTGTTGGTTCTCATTCCTGAATTTAGGTACAAGACCGCATCCTTTTTTAAAGCACCAGTGGCCAAATAGGTTGTTTCCTTGCTTAGCGAAACGACTGGTCCCCCAGCCAGACTCAATGGCCGCTTGTGCCAGTACCATAGAAGCAGGGACGGTATCAACACGCTCTAGCAGTCTGCCAAGTGTCTGACTTGGGTTGGTAGTTGGCACAACCTTGTATTTCATTGCAAGCGCTTTAAGCCAATTTCTGTCGTATTGGTTCAGGCTGGCGGCACCATTTTTTTTTATGGAAGTGCTCATAGCTTGTATTGCAGTTCTGAGGCGAAGTATGTGAAGGTTTTCGTCCTTAACCATTGGCAATAAATATTCAAAAAAAGACTGCTTCTTCTCACTTATATTCTGAATAACTGAAAAGTCAGGAAGCGGGACGGACAGACTGCTATCGGCCTTGTTTTCAATCTTGGGTAGCATATTTTTGGGACTGTGATAGAACCATATGCTTGCCCAAATAATAGACAGTAAGCAGAGGGTAACGGGGTAGTTAATGCTGACGAGGCGTGAAATTAAACTCATTAAAGTTTCAGGGCGCAAATGTTTAAGTAAAGTAATTTTACTTATATTACACAGACAGCACCCTGAAAGAAAATATATCGTTCGTTTAAAACTGATCTAGAAACTGCTCGTAACCCCGGCTACTAAGTTGCTGCTTGGGAATGAATTCCAACGCGGCGGAATTAATACAGTATCTTAAACCAGTTGGCGCTGGGCCATCATCAAAGACATGCCCAAGATGTGAGTCTGCAAATTTACTACGAACCTCGGTGCGAGACATAAATAAACGAAAATCTTTCTTTTCAACTATATATTCTTCTATTAACGGTTTAGTAAAGCTCGGCCATCCTGTGCCAGAATCAAACTTATCTCTCGATGAGAATAGGGGTTCTCCACTGACGATATCGACATAGATACCTTCACGTTTCTCATCCCAGTACTCGTTATCGAATGATCTTTCCGTCCCTTCTTTTTGGGTAACTTTGTATTGAAGGTCGCTGAGCTTCTCACGTATCTTGGTATCGCTTGGTTTGCTGTATTGATTAGTCTGTTTGTTTTCGCTCATAGCTTTCCTCTCAAGATTTTCCTTTGTCCAAACTGTTTCCAGATACTGATCTCTACCTGAATTGTAGCGGTAATATTTATATCTTATTGGGTTTCTTTTGAAGTAGTCCTGATGGTAGTCTTCGGCAGGCCAGAACTTACCAGCTTCTATAATTTCTGTCGTAATGGGTTTATCAAATATGCCGCTGCTCTGAAGGGATGCTTTAGAAGAAGCAGCTAAGTTCATTTGCTCACGGTCCAAATAGAAGATTACGGGTCTATATTGCTTTCCTCTATCAACAAACTGTCCGTCAGAGTCTGTTGGGTTAATATGTTTCCAGTAAACATCAAGTAGGGACTGATAATTTGTGACTTTAGGGTCAAATTTTACTAGAACCGCTTCGACATGGCCGGTTTTGCCTGAGGCTACTTGCTTGTATGCGGGTGACTGTTCACTACCTCCGATATAGCCCGACGTGGCGGAAAGTACTCCTTTATGCTTTTCAAAGTCTGCTTCGGTACACCAGAAGCAGCCGCCGGCAAAAATCGCCGTGTCGCTCGCTGAGACAATGGCGCCTTTACTCATGGTGGATGCCCCAGGCTCTTGTGCTGCTTGGGTGATTGCGCTCAGATAGGTAATAATACTAAGCAAACTGACGATCCAAAGTGTTTTTTTCATAAATTCCTACTCTATCGGGATTCTTTTAAGCAACTGTAGAACTTAGGACAAGAGGTTTGCAGAAAGGTTCCAAATCCGTTTTAGATATTTTCTCTTAGTCAGGCCTGTTTTTATCTGAGGGCTAATTTTAGGGAGGTGAATAAATCACTAAACATCCTTTAGAATCCGAAGTTTAGGTCTATACTGCTATTTTATTGACGATAATAATTAATTGAGCCTTACCAGATATGTATAAGTTTCTTTTGAATCTCCGTTTAAAGTATAAGTTTTGGTTGTTAAACGGGGTTTCATTTACCATTGTTTGTTTAATGGTTGCTGCCTCCATTGCAATAAATCATTCTTTCATCTTGGATGAAAGTCGTGAGGACAATGCTGATATTGTCGATAGCTTACTATCTATTTCAAAAGAGTTGGACCCACTAGAGTACCGGGCATTGACAGCAGCTAGTAATAACCTGATTTACCGTGAGTCAGGTCAGCAAGATTATTTTACTGGTAAAAATGTTCACAATTCAATTTCAAGTGAGTCTATCGACAAGGCGCTCGATGCAAAAGAATTGCTTGTTACCTTTGGTGGTGGATGGCTCGATGAGTTCCCTGCCGTGACTCTTACAAAAGCGAGTCTTGACAATGGCGCAATCATTGCGCGTGTAGCCGTTAAACCTTCTTTGATACAAATGTTTAAAGCTCAAGCGCTCAATTTTGCCTCCGTCGTATTTGTCTTGATGTTAGTTCTTTTAGTCTGCTCACAGATTTTGATTACCTTCTTTGAACGTCATATTGATAATCTAAAATCAGTTATGAGACATGTTAGGAAGAATGGTGACTTAACTGCAAGAGTAGAAATAGATTGTCTTGATGAAGTGGGCGACATGGCTGAGGCTTTTAATGCCATGCAAGATAATTATCAAAGTACCGTTAAAGTGCTTATGGATACTGCTGGATCGCTGCATCAATCTGCTGCAAGCCTTCAGGAGAATGCAAATCGAACCGAGCGGGATATGTCTGAGCAACAGCAGGAAACTGCGGCAATTCTAGAGTCAATTGCGCAATTAACAATTGCCGCACAGGAAGTGGCCAGCAGCGCTTCAGAGATGCATGAAGTTAGTTCGTCTGCGGCTGATCTCACTGCTTCGGGCGAGCTAGAAGTCCAACAAGCCAAGGATGTTACACATACGCTAAGTCAGGAGATCGACCAAGTTTCGACTTTGATATCAACCTTGCAAGATGATACGAAGAGAATAGATTCTACAACAAGCGAGATACAGGTAATCTCTGAACAGACTAATCTTTTGGCGCTCAATGCTGCAATTGAAGCTGCAAGAGCAGGAGAGTCTGGTCGTGGCTTTGCGGTGGTTGCAGATGAGGTTCGTTCGCTCGCTCAACATGCACATGAGTCGAGCGAGAAGATACAGCAGCTTGTAAATGCAATTCGAAGTGTAACCAGCGATATTATTCGGGTAATGGATCAAGGTACCTCGACAGCAAACAACAGCGTTGAGAGCTCGGAGCGTACGGTTGCTTTATTCTCTGATATTCGCTCCCTAAGTGATCGTATCAATCGCAGTAATCTTGTCGTGGCGTCTGCCGCTGAAGAGCAGAGCCAAACAAGTCTCGCTGTGAGCAATGGCCTAGAGGAAGTCAAAAAAGGAGCCGACCACGTTCTACTTAATGCAATGAGTGTTAGCGAAGACTCAAAGAGGATAGCTGATCTTGCTAATCAGCTTGAAAGCATCGTCGGAAAACTGCAAGTATAAGCTTAAGGTTCTTTCACTTCTTCACGGGCAAATCGCCCGATCTCACGGTCAGTAATTATTGGCGCGCTATCTATAGCAATCGAGATTGTGAACATGCTCGCGACAACAACTGATGCTGGTAATGCTATTAAAAACCAAGGCCAAAACTGCTTATACCAGGCAGTTTGAGGTTTATTATTTGTATCGTTCATATTGTTATATTCCATCTCTGGGTAGGTATTGTGATTACGGTGCTATCTTGGGCTGAAGAATCGAGAACTTTCTTGAACCTTATATATATCATCCTCAATCTTGGTAGAGATTGTAAACTCAAGAGTTTCAATAGGTTTATCTAAAGACGCTACGGGGCTTGCAACGGTTACGGTAACATTGCCAACTTCGCCTGGTGCTATTTTTTGCACTTCATTGTAAGAAACCTTTGCGCCGTCAATTCCGGACACATCAATTTGATATGTTTGCGCATTCTTACTTTTATTCATCACCTTAAAGTTATAGACGTTTTCAATATTAGACGCGTCGATAACGCGGTATAGTGCACCACGATCTCTGAGTACATCAACTGCTAGCGGTGAACGCATTGCAATGGCAATAACAAAGGCAACAAATAAAGCAACTAACAAAATAGCATAAGCGACAATTCGCGGCCTAAGAATCTTAGTTTTTTCGTGATGTAAGGAATGTTCAGTGGTGTAGCGAATCAAACCTTGAGGTTTCGAGACTTTTTCCATTACCTGGTCACATACATCCACACAAGCTGCGCAGCCAATGCACTCATACTGTAAGCCTTCGCGAATATCGATGCCAGTAGGGCAGACCTGCACACATAAAGAGCAGTCAACACAGTCACCTGCCTGGTCGGCCATTTCCTTTCTTTTTTTACCCTTAACTCTTGGCTCGCCACGGTCATCGTCGTAGGAGACAATCAGAGTGTCCTTATCGAACATGGCGCTTTGGAAGCGTGCATAAGGGCACATATATAAGCATACCTGTTCTCTGAGGTAGCCAGAGTTTCCATAAGTCGCAAAACCATAAAATAGGATCCAGAAAGTTTCCCAGGGCCCAAGAGTGTAGGTGCCAGACAGCGTTGTCCACAAAGACGCTGATAACTCGCGTATAGGTGTAAAATATCCGACCAAGGTAAAACCGGTCCATAATGAGAACAGGAGCCATACAAGCTGCTTGGTCCCCCGTTTGCGAATTTTTTCAGCATTCCAGGGCATCTTTTCCAGCTTAAGCTGTGCGCCTCGGTCACCCTCAATAATGCGTTCCATCCAAACGAAGGCTTCAGTCCAGACGGTCTGGGGGCAGGCATAACCGCACCATAAGCGGCCAGCCAAGGCTGTAAAAAAGAATAGGCTGAGCGCAGCCATGATTAATAGCCAAGCTAGAAAGAAAAAGTCTTGAGGCCAAAACGTTAGCCAAAAAATATGAAACTGGCGCTCCGGTAAATCGAACAAAATTGCTTGATGTCCATCCCATGTAAACCAGGCTGCAAAATAGTAAAGCCCGAGCAGTGTAAACATCATTGCTTTGCGAAGCGATTGGAAAACACCTTTTACTTCACGGGTGTGTACCTTTTCATGACTTGCATACAAGTTGCTGTCGGAAGACTTGAAGCGATGTGCAATTTTGTTTTCAATATCCATTAATTAACACCAATGTAAACAGATAGAACTAGATGCCTGCAGGCCTAGGAGCAGCTGCAAGTTGTTTTTGTCTTGAGCCGACTAGTCAGCTTCCTCATCGTAATGTTCTGACAAGGATTTTTGTCGTTTGGCAAGAGGTAGGGCCAATAAGACACAGCTCAAAGCTGTGCAGCTAAAACCAAACACCCAAAAGAGGAAAAAGCCTAATGTATATAGAGCATTTGGGCTAAACTCTACAGGGAAAGTCGCGATACTTGATAACTCTATCGGATCAAATGCTGCGAAGAAAAGCATTGTTGCCAGTGCTGCGCATAAAAAAGACACCCAAGCCATAACACCAAATGAGCGCCAGAAAACTTTCGACTGTAATTCTTCCTCGGGAACAATCGTGCGTAGTTGCGATATGATAATTCGAATCATCATTGACCTCGGATCATTATAAATATTGGTGTAATTCAGCGCCTATATAAATGATTGGGCGCTGAATTACACCTTGATGACAAAGTTATAGAGACAAAATATAAGCTGATAGAACTTTAGCTTCTTGCTCACTAAACAAATGTCTGTGCGACGGCATGTTGCCGTTACGTCCATTGGCTATCGTGGCGTCAATATCTCTTAACAGTCCGCCATATAACCAAATATTGTCAGTAAGGTTGGGCGCACCAAGCAGCTGGTTGCCTTTACCGTCAATGCCATGGCAAGCAGCGCATTGCATATCAAAGCTTGCCTTGCCTTGTTCTGCTTTGGTCGCGTCAGTGGACTGATTGCTTAAGCTAAGCACGTACTGAGTAAGGTCAGATCTTTGCGTGTCATCTAAAATTGCGCCGAAAGCAGGCATCACGCCTTGACGGCCATTTAGAATTGACTGCGAAATCAAATCTGAACTATTTCCGTATAGCCAGTCATCATCTGCAAGATTCGGAAAGCCTTTTGAGCCTTTAGCATCGGAACCATGGCATTGCGAACAGTTATTGTCAAACAAGCGTGAAGCAGTTTTCATTGCTTCAGTATTTGCTTGAAGTTCTTCAGCTGTTTTGCCCTCAAATTGAGAAAAGAAGGCAGCGCGGTCCGCTCTATTCTTTTCCATTTGGGCGTCTAACTGATTAAGTTGAGTCCAACCTAATGAACCTTCGTTATTACCTAGTGCAGGGTAAAGGTACATGTAAATTGCTGCAAAAATAGTTGTCAGAATAAACATGTTAAACCACCACTTTGGTAGTGGGTGATTCAGTTCGGATATACCGTCCCATTCATGTCCGGTAGACTCGACCTCACCGCTCTCATCCGACTTCTTTGAAGAAGTCGCGAACAGTAGCCACATGACACCAACTAGGTTGCCGATGACCAATACACTGATGAAAATACTCCATCCTGTACTCATAATTAGGCCTCACTTTTTTCTTTGTTATTGCAAGTATTCGTTGCAGTGTTATCCAAGGGAAGATTTGCCATTTCCTCGAACGCTTCTTTACGCTTGCCACTCCAGCTCCAGAAGCAAATTCCGATGAACGTAAGCAAAAGCATGCCGGTCATTAAACCGCTTAGTGTGTGCTGTAATTCGCCCATGCTTATCTCCCGTTGTTTGCAGTGCCAAGCACTTGCAAGTATGCAATCAAAGCATCGATTTCAGTCATATTTGCTAGCTGGGCGGGCCCGTTAGCGATTTCTTCGTCTGAATAGGGATGGCCTAGTAAACGTAAGGCTTCCATTTTGCTTATAATGCTATCAGTTTCTGCTGGTGCCTCGGCTAACCAAGGGAGGCTTGGCATATTTGATTCAGGCACCAAATCACGAGGATTGATTAAATGTATACGATGCCATTCATCAGAGTAACGGCCACCAACGCGTGCCAAATCAGGACCTGTTCGTTTCGAACCCCACTGGAACGGGCGGTCGTAAACTGATTCACCTGCAACTGACGGAGGGCCATATCGCAACACTTCATCAGCGAAAGGTCTAACCATCTGTGAGTGACAGTTGTAACAACCTTCACGAATGTAGATGTCGCGGCCCGCTAGCTGAACCGCTGTGTAAGGTTTAACGCCTGGTGCTGGTTCTGTCGTTTGTGTTTGAAACATCAGCGGAACGATTTCAACCAAACCGGCAACACTAATTACTAGGGCAATTAATACACCAAGTAGTGCGCTGTTCTTTTCAATAGTT
Organism: Oleiphilus sp. HI0086; assembly: GCF_001635225.1. Classification (NCBI taxonomy): domain Bacteria; kingdom Pseudomonadati; phylum Pseudomonadota; class Gammaproteobacteria; order Oceanospirillales; family Oleiphilaceae; genus Oleiphilus; species Oleiphilus sp. HI0086. Next base: position 1,706 of record NZ_LWFZ01001314.1, on the reverse strand, counting down.
TGATGATTCATTATGCTGCCTCCTTGTTGGATGCTTCGTTGTCTAACTCGGAAGAACCGATGGTTTTAATTACGTTATATGCCATCATCAACATACCAACCAAGAACATTAATCCACCAAGTACACGTACGACATAGTAGGGGTAGCTAGCTTTGATACTTTCAATGAAAGTATATGTCAGCGTACCGTCGTCACCCATGTCTCTCCACATTAGGCCTTGCATTACACCAGCGATCCACATTGATGCTATATAAAGTACTACACCAATTGTTGCGATCCAGAAATGACTGTTTATCAGCGATTCGCTATACATGCGCTTTTTGTTAAATAGCTCAGGAACAAGCATGTAAACGGAACCGATAGTAATAAAAGCAACCCAACCAAGCGCACCTGAATGAACGTGCCCAACTGTCCAGTCAGTATAGTGAGATAGTGCGTTGACGGTTTTTATCGACATCATTGGCCCTTCAAAGGTCGACATGCCATAGAACGATAGGGATACAATCAGGAACTTAAGGATCGGGTCAGAGCGTAACTTATCCCATGCGCCAGATAGCGTCATGATACCGTTGATCATACCACCCCATGACGGAGCTAATAGAACCAAGGAGAACACCATACCAAGTGACTGGGCCCAGTCTGGTAGAGCAGTGTATTGCAAATGGTGCGGACCAGCCCACATGTAAATAGAGATCAAAGCCCAGAAGTGTACAACTGATAATCTATAGGAGTATACAGGGCGATTCGCACGCTTTGGAACGAAGTAGTACATCATGCCTAAAAACGCCGCAGTTAGGAAAAAGCCAACAGCATTGTGTCCATACCACCACTGAGTCATTGCATCGGTTGCACCCGAAAAGACAGGGTAGGAATGAGTCAGGCTAGTAGGAATAGATAAGTTGTTAACGATATGAAGTACCGCTACAGCGATAATGAACGCTGCATAGAACCAGTTAGCAACGTAGATATGCGAAACGTTTCGCTTTACCAACGTGCCGAAGAATACAACACCATAGCTAACCCAAACGATTGCAATGAGTAGGTCTATTGGCCAGATTAGCTCTGCATACTCTTTGCCTTGCGTAAAACCAAGAGGCAGAGTGATTGCTGCTAATACAATGATTAACTGCCAACCCCAAAAGGTAAACTTCGCCAGACCAGGCGCGAACAGTGTCGTATGACATGTCCTTTGGACTATGTAATAAGAGGTTGCAAAGAGTGCACAACCACCAAACGCAAAGATTACTGCATTCGTATGTAAAGGCCGCAAGCGGCTAAAAGTTAAATACGGTAAGTCAAAATTTAGTGCGGGCCATGCAAGTTGCGCGGCGATAAGCACGCCGACAAGCATTCCGACAATTCCCCAGACTACCGTCATAATGGTGAATTGCCGAACTACTCCATAATCGTAGTTCTTAGGTTGAATAGGCGTTTGATTCATATGATTCACGTTCCTTATTATTTGCCAAAAGTTGGAAGCAAGCCGATTCTGTAGCGCCTCTACCTACTTTGCCTTGATGTATGTCAAGTGGGGTATATATTTATTCCTTTTATCAAGTGCTTAAGGGGTGGGGTTGATATACATCAAAGTGGGTAGTTTAGATTTTGTACAATTAACTAAAATTGAGAACTGATTGCTATTTTAGTTATGGCCTTTATAGCTTTCTGTAAATGAAATTCGTTATCATTGCTTACGCATTTGAATA
>NZ_LWFZ01001313.1:0-46130 GCF_001635225.1 Oleiphilus sp. HI0086 | reverse complement strand
TTAGGTGATCGCTGTACTGTTGAGTCAGGTCTCTACATTACTGCTGGCACTAAAGTAGTTATGCTTGACTCTGAAAACCAGGTCGTTGAGACGGTTAAAGCACGTGATCTAGCAAATAAAGCTGACCTACTGTTCCGCCGAAACTCGGCAAATGGTCGAGTTGAATGCTTAACTAATAAGACTGCCATTGAACTGAATGAAGAGCTTCACGCCAATAACTAGTATCTGGCTAAGCAACTAACACTGCCCTAACAGGGCAGCCCTTAAAGGCGCACTCATAATCAAAGCTTTTTAATGCTTACATCTATGGATGCGCTTTTTTGCATATATACAACGATTGAAACGACGAGCCTAATTATGAGCGATAGCACAACTGACACGATCCAACTGACCCAAGCACTTATACAGCAGCCCTCTGTTACACCAGAAGACTGCGAGTGTCAGGATATTATGATGCGTCATTTGGCTCCGCTAGGCTTTGAAGCCGAAACAATGATCTTTGAAGATGTGACCAATCTTTGGGCTCGTAAAGGTACGGAAGCGCCTTTAATCGCATTTGCGGGGCATACCGATGTTGTCCCTACCGGCCCAGAACAAGAGTGGACATACTCACCCTTTTCGGCCCGTATTCAGGGAGATATGCTACATGGTCGTGGCGCTGCTGATATGAAGGGCAGCCTGGCTGCATTTATCACCGCCTGTGAGCGCTTTGTTAAAAAACATCCCGACCATCAAGGCTCTATCGCTTACTTAATTACCAGCGATGAAGAAGGACCAGCAACAAACGGTACCGTTAAGGTTGTTGAAACTTTGGAGGCGCGTAATGAAAAAATTGATTGGTGCCTGGTTGGTGAGCCATCCAGTACCAAGGTGCTCGGTGATGTGATCAAGAACGGCCGCCGCGGATCTTTAAACGCAAAACTTACCATTAAAGGCAAACAAGGACATGTTGCCTACCCGCACTTGGCGAACAACCCTATTCACCTGGCAATGACTGCCCTTGACGACCTATGCAAACTTGAATGGGACAGTGGCAATGAATTCTTCCCCGCGACATCATTCCAAATCACCAATATCAATTCCGGTACCGGTGCGACGAACGTGATACCCGGTACTGTCGAGACACTTTTTAACTTTCGATTTTCTACTGAAGTCACCGCCGAGCAACTTAAAGCAGGTGTCGTCAAAGTGCTTGAGCAACACAAGCTGGATTACGATATCCAGTGGACATTAAGCGGAGAGCCCTTCCTAACCGCAGCGGGCCCACTCGTCGACGCAGCGGTTAAAGCGATAAAAACAGTTAAAGGTATCGACACAGAGCTTTCAACCTCAGGCGGAACCTCTGACGGCCGTTTTATCGCACCAACGGGCGCACAAGTGCTTGAACTTGGGCCGCTCAACGCAACGATTCACCAAGTTGATGAACACGTGAGTATCACCGACCTGAACGACTTGTCAGTGATTTACGAACAGATCTTGGAGCACCTGCTAACATAAGCCAAGCGCTAAGATACTATGGATACTCTAAGCCCCTATTTACTCTGCCCCGTTTGTAAGGAGCAGCTCGTTCTTGCAGACGATCAAAAAGGCCTATGCTGTCGCAACAAGCATAGGTTTGATCGCGCCAAGCAGGGCTACCACAACTTATTATTAAGCCAAAATAAGCGGAGTAAGCACCCGGGAGATACGACTGAAATGGTCGCCGCTCGTCGTGACTTCCTTGATCAAGGCTACTACGCTAATCTTGCCGAGCGATTTATTCACCATGCTGAAGACGCGCTAGCTAAAGATTCTGAAAAAGCCTTCCACTATTGCGACTTAGCATGTGGCGAAGGCTATTACACTCACAAGCTCCACACCAAGTTGCTTAGTTATTTTCAAGAGGTATACACAAGCGGTATTGATATCTCGACACCTGCAATTAAATCAGCCTGCCGGCGCGACAAATCAATTAACTGGTGGGTAGGTAGCGCTGCGAATATCCCCTTGGCGGACAATTCTCAAGATCTGGTAAGCGGCCTGTTTTTCCATTTTGACCTGGAAGAAATATCTCGCACAGTTCGCCCCGGCGGTCATGTGATCCTTGTAAATACCGGCCCTAGACATCTAATAGAGCTTCGCCGTGTTATCTACGATGAACTCAAAGCCGAAACGCGAACAGAGTTTGAAAGCCTCCCTACGAGCCTTCAGCATGTGAAGACTGATTACTTTGAGCAAACAATTCACCTACCTAGCTCACAAGACATCACTAACCTGTTTTCAATGACACCGCATTACTGGCGCTGTAAACCAGAAAAAAGAACTCTACTTGAGTCCCTTGATACTCTAGACTTACAGCTAGACATACAGTTTGATATATTTCAGAAGAAGTAAATCAGCCACTATCAGTACTGATCACTAATAAGAGTTTAAAAGCCACTACCGTGTCGTCTAAAAAACATAATCAGCAGAATTATTTTAAATACTTTCTGATCAGTGCCATTTGTACCCTGGCAGGCCTCGGAACAATTGTATACGTTAATATTCTCTTGCCCGCATCTGAAAAGCAGGAATTACTTGCGCTAATTGGTCTTATTCTTAGCGTGCCTAGCGCTATCATCGCCTTTTACTGCTATATTCGCCTTCTCGTAAGCAGAATCCAGAATTTCTTGGACAAATAAATGATAACGCCCGATATAGAAATATACATAAAGAACATAAACAACAGTGAATTGCTCGCCTGGCTAAATACTCACTTTACAACCATCGATATCAACCTTGAAGCAAGCAGCTTATCCGAAAAGAAAAGTATCTCGGGCACCCTTTCACGCGAAGGGAATAAGATCCCTATCGTCGTTACGCCCTGTGCAGCAGGAAAGTCTTATTGCAGTGTTTGGTTCAAATCGTCTGAAACACCTTGGGACAATGATGAAGCCTGCGCACTAAGCCTGTTAGAGATGTATGACCTGGAGGTCAGGTGTGCCGCACATAGCTGGCAAGAAGGGGAAGATGAAGCAGGTGAATATTGGAATGCCATCACCCGAAACGAAAAAAAGCTTATCCGCTGGGGATAAGCCTTTTCTGTAGAAGCTAAAGAGCTAGAGGCTTACTTGGCAACCGAAACGTTGTCTGCCTGCATACCCTTCTCACCCTCACTCAAATCAAAGCGCACTGCTTGGCCTTGACGCAATGAGCGACGACCGCGACCACGAATTGAACGGAAGTGAACAAAAACATCTTCGCCCGCATCGGTCGTAATAAAACCAAAACCTTTATTCACATTGAACCATTTAACGGTACCGGACTCTACACCCTCAGGTGTATCATCGTCGTCATCAGACTCAGATGCTTCTTGCGCATTGTTACTTGAAGCAGAAGAAGACGAAGACTGTGCCGCAATTTGCGAAATGGCAGATGCAGCAAAAAACATCAACCAAACCAAAGCGTAAAAGCCGCTACCATTTTCACCTGAAAGGAAATTCTCGGCTGTAAGGCCTTGTGGTAATACTGAAGCAGACGAAGCCAATACCAACATAACGTAAGGAAATGGCAGCGCAACAACCGCACTTACTAATAATTTTTTAGATAAACTCTGTGTAGACATGTAAATTTTCTCGTTAAACAAACTCTTAAAATAGTGGAATTGGTTCAGCAAACACCATTAAGGAAAAAATATCTGCATCCCCCACCTGTGAACAACCCTGTAAAAGTATTGGCAATCGACAGGTAACGCTGCATTGACCTGTATAAACACGACCAGACTCAACGCAAGCCGAGCATGATAACAGATTTTTGGCTCACACAATATCTTGCTTAGAACTTATTCGATTCTACAGTCAACACACTAAATTCTTGAGCACCGGGTAATATGTATTACAATAGCGCCCTCTCTCCATACTTAAGATAGTAAAAACATGAGCCAATCAGAATTACCCGAAGCCCTTATCGAAAAACTTAATGAACGAATCAGTGAGCTCGAAGTTAAACTATCGTTTCAAGATGATTTACTGAACACCCTCAACGATGTAATCACTAAGCAGGACAGGGAAATCCAAGATTTGTGGGTAGCGAACCGACTATTAAAAGAAGGGCTTGGGGAACTTAAATCTGGCAGCGCAAGCACTGAGCAGGAGCCGCCCCCGCCGCACTATTAGCACTATTAGCACTATATAAAGTAGTGCTAAAAAGCGAGATAACTCTGCTCACGCCACCCTCATTTGGCAGCGCAGTAAATCAGGCCAGTTTTTTGGGCGATTTTGAAATCGAAACCACTTTTGGCTTTACGGGTGCTTCTTCATTCGCTGAAGCATTATGTTCGGGTATCAACTCATGCTGAGATTGCTTCCAAACAAGGTCATCAATCTCGTTCGATGGGTTATACCCTAGAGGCGCTTTAAGTAGCGTCTCACGCACTGAAGAACAATCAAATAGATGAGAGTATTTATCAATCTTCTCAAGCAAGGCTTCTACTTCAACCCAAGGTAATGAGATCTCACGACCTTTCATAATTCGAGAATGACTGGTTGGTAAAGGGTCGTCGCCAATCAACAACTCTTCGTATAACTTCTCGCCTGGTCGTAAGCCGGTATACTGAATTTCGATATCACCATTTGGATTATCATCATCCTTCACCTCAAGGCCCATTAAGCGAATCAGCTTACCTGCCAAATCGGCAATTCGAACCTGCTCGCCCATATCAAGCAAAAAGACATCACCGCCCTCGCCCATTGAGCCTGCTTGAAGTACCAACAAGGCTGCTTCAGGAATGGTCATAAAATAGCGAGTAATATCAGGGTGCGTTACCGTTACCGGGCCACCATCATTAATTTGCTTACGAAACAGCGGTACAACAGAACCCGAAGAACCTAATACATTGCCAAAGCGAACCATGCAAAAACGTGTATCGTTCTGGCGCTGGGCTAAGCCTTGAAGTACAAGCTCCGATAAACGCTTGGTTGCGCCCATCACATTAGTCGGGCGAACAGCCTTATCGGTTGAAACTAACACAAAGGTATCTACCCCTGCTTTAATCGCCGCTTCGGCACAATACCAAGTGCCAAAGACGTTATTGCGAACACCTTCAATGACATTGTGTTCTACCAAAGGAACATGTTTGTAAGCTGCGGCATGGTAGACCGTTTCGACAGCGTAGCTCTTCATGATAACTTCCATGCGATGCTGTTTCTGCACAGAGCCCATAATGGCATGCACTTCAGTCTTTAATGTATGTTTTTGAATATACTTGGAAATCTCTTGCTCAATTTGATAAAGGGCAAATTCAGACAATTCAAACAGGACAATCTTTCGCGGGTTTAGCTTGACGATTTGGCGACACAACTCAGAGCCAATTGACCCCCCCGCACCAGTGACCATCACCACCTTATTTGAGATACAACCCGAAAGCCTGGCCCTATCGGCCGCGACTTCATCACGCCCAAGCAGGTCTTCAATATCAACATCACGAATTTCTTCAATTCGCGCCTTACCGCTGACAACATCATTAATTTGTGGAATGGTCTGCACAGCAAGCGGGTACTGCTCCAAGCCCTTTATCACTTCAGCTCTTCGAGCCCTGGAAGCATGGCCCAAGGCTAACAAAATACTCTGCGCACCATAACGCTTGAGCACCTCAGAAATATTCTCGGGTGAATAAACGCGGATACCGTTAAGAATGCTACCGTGCTTACTAATATCATCATCAATAAAAGCAATTGGCTGAACCTGCTTGCCATGAAAAAGTATCGAACTTAGCTGCAAGCCAGACTTACCCGCACCATAGATAATCACCCGATCTTTGGATTTCATCATATCGCGGTGTACCAGAGAGCGAGCTAACATACGCGTCCCTCCGACAAAGATCATCGCTAAACACCAGTAAATAATGGGAACGGAACGAGGAATCGGCGCCTGAAATAAAAAGCCCAAAGCCGCCAACATAATAGCAGAGATAGAAACACCAGAAATAATCGCCAGTAAAGCATGATTACTCATATAGCGAATAACAGCCCGATATAAACCGAGACGCGCAAAAACAAAAATACTGGTAAAAACGGTGACAAAAGCGACTAACAATACGGAGCTATTTTCAAGCAAATAAAGTTCATCGTAACGTAAACTTAGGGCCATCCATAAGGCGAAAGGTAGACAAAGACTGTCTGCAAAAACCGTAACCAGGCGTTTCTGGTACCGGGGAAGGTGTAACAACTTACTTAGCACGTCCGATTTATCCTTATCATTCTCCAGTTTCTGAGCGCTTCTGCGAGCGCCTGACTTCATTTTAACCAAGTCCTTAGTGAATACAATAGTGATTGTCGCTAATTGTGTCAGTGAGTTAAATTAATTAGGAATAATCATANAATTAGTATTCACTATCGCCTCTGAAGCCGTTAATATCGAACTTGCATGACACAAGCTTTGACACGGATTGCTCAATAGCCGTTCATGCACTTGATTCTATTAACGCAAGGAGCGAACTTATGAAATCAAACTCTTTTCTTTCTAACAACATCGCAAACATCCCTCCCCGCCTGCTTATCCCTTTTTTGTTTAGCTTGCTGCTTTCTTTCAGCAATATTAGCTATGCAGACAATGAACCAAATAGTTCAATACAAACCAGTAAGGCCATAAACATCAATAGCGCAGATGCTCAAACTATTGCCAAAGCATTGAAAGGCGTAGGTTTAAAAAAAGCTGAAGCCATTGTTGACTATCGTGAGCGCTATGGTGAGTTTGCCCGCCTCGAAGAGTTAGTTGCAGTAAAAGGTATAGGCAAAAGTACATTAAGCAAGAATGAACACTTACTTAGTCTTGAGTAAAACATTAATCTTTATGTTTTTATCAACCTTTCAGACACAAAAAACCCCGGACTAAGCCGGGGTTTCTCGTTAGCAGCCTTAAAGGCTAGCTAGTTCCTATGTAGCGATTACTTACAAGTCGCTGGTAGGAATTTATCAGCAATTGTTGTTGCTGCAGTATCACAAGCCCAAACAATTGTTCCCGCTGCATTGGCATCCGCTAAAGGATTTGTACCAATCGAAGGTACGAAGGCAAGATTACCTGCACCAGAGATCGCAGGAATCAGAGTCATATCAATAGTGATTGTTCCTGGATTTGTGTCTGTAGACTTATCAATAGTGATTGCCTTAATTGAACCAGTCTTCAAGTTCGCTTGGTCCCCAGCAACTACAGCAGCATACGAATCAATACCAGCTACACCACTATCAGCGAACATATCTGTTACTCCAATTTTCAGCGCAGCCGCAGAAACCATACCTTCAGTTACTTTCGCTCGAATCGTGTAATCCTGATAAGCAGGAATGGCAACCGCTGCCAAAATACCAATAATCGCAACAACGATCATCAATTCAATTAGCGTAAAACCTTGCTGATTCTTTTTCATATTCATAATATATCTCCAGATTTAGTATAAATGGCCGCTCGATTGTTTTAGTAGCCTGTTTGCTTTACTACTACCTTCAATCTGGAACCCATCTTTAAAGGTAAACTTGAGTCTACCCTTAAGGATGGCTTCGCGTCAGGAAAGTTGCTTGCTCTTCTAAGCGTTTGCAATCAGTCTTCACACTCTGCGTACCGACACTTAAACAATAGCAGGCAACGTGCCAATTACAAATATTAATATTATTTCCCTTATTAGTCAGTAGATTACAGTTCTTTTATAGAATTACCTTGAAGTATTATCACAAGTATTGGACCATACTCTTGATGACAGGAAGTGACAATATTTGTCAGTTACTCACACTATGCGAAGCTTTCTTTTAAATCTGAAAACTTCCACTACACTTCCTTATATATGTATGCGTTTATCAGCAAGCGCTAAACCGTTTAAAGCCAGTTATTTAGTCCAAACATTAGTTTGTGCATCTAAATGGTGAATTTAACTCAAGCAAAGAAGCCCCATGACAGCAGAAAACACGACACTTACTGGCTTGGCCAGAAAGTTTGTTTTGGATCAGTTACTCGATGAAGAAACTGCCCGAAAAGCACAGCTACACGCTCATCAGAACAATTTATCACTGGTTTCCCATCTGGTTCAAGCAAAAGCGGCTAAAGCCAAGGACCTAGCATTTTCTGCTGCGCAAGAATTTGGTATGCCTGTTTTGGACCTAAATGCCTTTCAGCAAGAATCCTTCCCCGAAAAGGTGGTTGATGAAAAGCTAATTAGAAAACACCATGCCCTGCCTTTATTTATGCGTGGCAATCGGCTTTTTATTGCGGTATCGGACCCAACCAATATTATTGCCCTTGATGAAATCAAGTTTCATACAGGCGCAAGTGTTGACGCAATACTCGTTGAAGATGACAAGCTTAATGCAGCCATCGAGAAGTATCTTGAGTCGCAGGATACAACGATGGGCGATCTGGACGATGCAGACCTTGACGACATCGATGTTGATCAGAGCGATGACTCAGACAATGAAGTGTCGGCTAGTGATGCGGATGATGCGCCGATTGTTAAATACGTCAACAAGATGCTACTCGACGCAATCAAAACTGGCGCATCAGATTTACACTTCGAACCTTATGAAAAAAGCTACCGCGTTCGCTACCGTACAGACGGTATATTACACGAAGTTTCAAAGCCCTCCATTAAACTGGCCCCCAAGATATCAGCCCGTTTAAAGGTTATGTCCCAGCTGGATATTTCTGAGCGGCGAATTCCTCAAGATGGACGTATTAAGCTAAAGCTATCAAAAACCAAAGCGATTGATTTCCGGGTGAATACCCTACCTACGTTGTGGGGCGAAAAAATTGTATTGCGTATTCTTGACCCGAGCAGCGCGAAAATGGGGATTGACGCATTGGGTTACGAAGACGTCCAGAAAGAGCTCTATATGGATGCGCTTCACCAGCCGCAAGGGCTTATCCTAGTAACCGGCCCTACGGGGAGTGGTAAAACAGTATCACTCTATACCGGTTTGAATATACTAAATACTGACGAACGAAATATCTCTACCGCGGAAGACCCGGTTGAGATCAACCTGGAAGGTATCAACCAGGTTAACGTTAACCCGAAGGTCGGGCTTGGCTTCCCTGAAGCGCTTAGGTCTTTCTTACGTCAAGACCCTGACATCATCATGGTGGGTGAGATTCGAGACCTGGAAACTGCGTCTATCGCGATCAAAGCAGCACAGACGGGTCATATGGTCATGTCGACCCTGCATACCAATAGTGCACCAGAAACCTTAACTCGTATGATCAATATGGGCGTTCCGGCATTTAACATCGCCACATCTGTCAGTCTTATCATCGCACAACGACTGGCAAGACGCTTATGCAGCGCCTGTAAAGAGCCTGCTGATATCCCTCCCGAAACACTAGAGAAGGAAGGCTTCACAAAAGAACAAATTGATACAGGTTTTACACTTTATAAACCAAAAGGGTGTGATAAATGTAATAAAGGCTATAAAGGCCGGGTGGGCATTTACGAAGTCGTTAAAAACACGCCTAAGATCGCTCAACTTATTATGTCCGAAGCCACTTCACTTGAAATCGCAAAGCAGGCAGATGAAGAAGGCTTTAACAACCTTAGAAAATCAGCACTTTTAAAGGCTATTGAAGGCGTCACCAGCCTTGAAGAAGTCGAACGTGTAACCAAGGACTAACACATGGCAAGCACCACAGATAAGACACTGTCCTTTTCCTGGGAAGGTACTGACCGGAAAGGCAATAAAACCACAGGCGTTATGGCCGCGGCAAACTCGGCCTTGGTCAAAGCACAGCTTCGTAAGCAAGGCATAAAACCCGTCAAAGTAAAAAAAGCGGCTGCCACTCGTGCGAAAGGGAAAAAAATAACCCCCTTCGATGTCGCTATTTTTACGCGCCAGCTTGCTACCATGATGAAAGCGGGCGTACCGCTTATTCAAGCCTTTGATATTGTTGCAGACGGCCTTGAGAATCCAAGCCTGCAAACACTGGTTATTGATATTAAAAATGAAGTCGCTGCAGGTAACAATTTTGCCGGCGCGCTTCGTAAACACCCTCAACATTTCGATGATTTATTTTGCAACCTAGTTGACTCTGGTGAGAAGTCGGGTGCACTCGAAACCATGTTAGACCGTGTTGCGACTTACATGGAAAAAACAGAGGCACTAAAGAAGAAAGTTAAAAAAGCAATGAGCTACCCCATTTCGGTACTGGTTGTCTCTTTTATCGTTACCACTATTCTCTTGGTAAAAGTTGTACCAACATTTGATGAAATGTTTAAGGGCTTTGGCGCCGAACTTCCTGCTTTTACTCAGTTTGTTGTTGGACTCTCTGAATGGATGCAGGAGTACTGGTTTATACTTATATTAACCATTGCGGGACTAGTCTTCGCATTTAAACAAGCAAGTCAACGTTCCGAGGCTTTCCGTGATGCAAGCGATAAGGCAAAACTCAAGATTCCTATCGTAGGTCGGATTATTGAGAAATCATCCATTGCACGCTTTGCACGCGTATTGTCTACCACTTTCTCAGCAGGTGTACCTCTTGTAGACGCTCTCGACTCAGTTGCCGGCGCAACAGGTAATATTGTTTATCGTAACGCCGTTTTTAAGGTGCGAGACGATGTAGCCTCGGGTACACAACTTCAATATTCTATGCGTTCTACCGGTGTGTTCCCCTCCATGGCAGTACAAATGGTTTCGATCGGTGAGGAGTCTGGTGCACTTGATACGATGCTAGACAAAGTCGCGACGCACTTCGAAGATGAGGTAGATGACCTGGTTGATAATATGACGGCACTAATGGAGCCGATTATTATGTCCGTTTTAGGTGTACTGATTGGTGGATTGATCATCGCCATGTACTTACCAATCTTCCAGATGGGACAGGTTGTATAAGAGATATCCGTGCGGGCACCTTTCTCGTGCCCGCCTTATCTACTACTTAAGCCCGACTTAGGCTATGATTCCCCTCATTCGCAACTTCAAGCTGACAATAAATAACGATAAACGCCGCAACGGAACAATTTCATGCTCGCACTTTTCCAACACCTGAATGACAACCCTGCGTTCCTATACGCTTCAACACTTATTTTCGGTTTATTAGTCGGCAGCTTCTTGAATGTTGTCATTTTTAGGCTCCCTAAAATGCTTGAGCAAGATTGGGCACTTCAGTGCGCTGCATTTTTAGACCAGCCTGAACCAAAACAGGAAAAAATCACCCTATCGACCCCCAACTCGAGCTGCCCAAAGTGTCAGCATGCGATTAAGCCTTGGGAAAATATCCCTGTAATCAGCTATATCTTCTTGCAGGGGCGCTGTAGTCAGTGCAAAAACAAAATCTCGATCCGCTACCCTTTAGTTGAACTTGTCACAGCTTTACTTTCACTTGCCGCTATTTCCATCTATGGTGCAAGTTATGCTGGTCTTGCAGCACTTATCCTGACCTGGGTACTTGTGGCACTAACGATGATCGATGCCGACACACAACTTCTGCCAGATAACATGACGCTACCACTAATGTGGGGTGGTTTGATTCTCAACTACTACGAAACGTTTGTGCCCTTATCAAGCGCACTATGGGGCGCCATATTCGGCTACTTAAGCTTATGGCTAGTATTCCACGCCTTTAAGCTGCTAACAGGTAAGGAAGGCATGGGTTATGGTGACTTTAAACTTCTGGCAGCCTTAGGAGCCTGGTTTGGCTGGCAATCCCTGCCGATTATTATTTTGCTTTCTTCTGTTGTAGGCGCGGTGATTGGCATTTCCCTTATTATCATTAAGGGCCGGGATAAAAATATCCCGATCCCTTTCGGGCCTTATCTAGCCATTGCTGGCTGGATCTATATGATTTTTGGTGATGAGCTAGTTCGCTTTTGGCTCGGTAGCCTTCAAGCATAGCGCTGAATAGTGAGCATCATAGTGAATACTAATTCCAAAGCACAGCAGAAGCTTATTATTGGCTTAACCGGTGGTATCGGCAGCGGAAAAACTGCAGCGTCAGACGAATTCCAGGCATTGGGTATCTGTATTGTTGACGCCGATATTGTCGCCCGTGAAGTTGTTGAACCTGGCACTGCCGCACTCTCCAAAATTGCTACTCACTTCGGTACCGATATACTTACCAATACTGGTGAGCTTGATAGAGCAGCCTTGCGCCAAATTATATTTTCATCGAAAGATCAAAAACAATGGCTCGAAAGCTTACTGCACCCGATAATTCGAAGCGAAATCAAAAGGCAGTTAAACAGTGCAGACAGCCCTTATGTAATCCTCGTATCCCCTTTGCTTTTCGAGACCGATCAAGCTGAACTGGTATCACGAATATTACTTATCGATGTTCCTGTTGAACTCCAATTACAACGTGCAAGTGAAAGAGACCAAAATTCTACTGAACAAATTCAGAAAATTATTGATATGCAGCTCCCAAGAGATTATAAATTAGAGCGCGCAAATGATGTGATCAGTAATGACCGTGATTTAGCGAGCTTAAAACAAAATGTTCTTCGACAACACCAAGCCTATTTGGAGCTAGCAAGTGAGTAAGTCAAAAAGTAATGAGCTAAAGGTAAACTGCCCTACTTGTAAAAAAGATGTGGCCTGGAGTGATGACTCACCTTTTCGCCCCTTTTGCAGTGATCGCTGCCAGAAAATAGATTTAGGGGCATGGGCTGATGAGTCCTACACCATCCCTGTCGAAAATGCCGAAGAATGGAGCGGAGTTCAAAGCGAACAAATCTCAAACAGTGGCAACTCTCAGAACTTCCACTAACACGTTCATGGACGGAGCAAAAAATGAAGGACTGTATATTTTGCCAAATTATATCTGGGAATGAAGAAGCCAGTATTGTTTACGAGGATGAGCATTTTCTAGCTCTAATGGATGCCTACCCTCTTACTAAAGGACACTGCCTGGTCATTCCAAAACGGCATTATGAGCGTTTGGATGAACTCAATGCCAAAACGCGAGCCCAGCTATTTAATATCGGTAACAAAATTGTCGAAGCACAGAAAAAAGCAGGTTTAGGCATTCACGGCACTAACCTCTTGGTAAACGATGGCAAAGCGGCTAATCAGACTGTACCACATCTTCACCTCCACCTTATTCCCCGTGAGTCTGGCGACTGGCTGCGCGCAATTCCAAAAGTATTTCTTCATATTAGTGGCCTATTCGGTTTCAAAACACCGCGAACAATACTGGATGAGCACGCGCTTCAGATTAAACAATTTTATAAATAAGCCTCTAGCTGATAATGCCTGCACCTACTATCAACCCGAGAGAAGAAAGCTCAAACTCTCTTCAAGCGATAGGAGTATTGCATTCACCTTTTACTGAAAAGTTTGGTATTCCCCGGCAAGCTAACTTAATTACTTCAGCTTACGCTGAAATAGAACTTTATCCCCCTTATAACGACCCCGATGCATTTCACGGGCTTGAAGCGTTTTCTCATATTTGGCTAAGTTTCAGCTTTCACTTAAATGCTGATAAACCTTGGCGACCAATGATTCGGCCACCGCGCTTAGGTGGTAATAAAAAAATTGGGGTATTCGCGAGTCGTTCTCCCTTTCGACCGAATTCACTTGGGCAATCTTTGGTTGAACTACGGGAAGTTAGAATCCAAAACAATCAAGCAAGCTTGATCATCGCTTGCCCGGACATTCTGGATGGCACACCAATATTGGATATCAAACCCTATATTGATTATGCGGACGCTACCTCGGACTCGCGCTGCGGATTTGCAGAAGAACCACCAAAGCCAAGGCTAAAAGTAGTTTTAAACAAACCCTTTAAGGATAAAGCACAGCAATTATCGAGTTCGTACCCCGATGACCTATTGGCATTAATAGTCGAAGTTATTTCATATGATCCGCGGCCTGCATACAAACAAGATCAAGAAGATGAGAAGCTTTATAAGCTTAGACTATACGATTTGGATATTAGCTTCTCGGTAGAAGATGGTTTTGCGACAATAAGCGACATCGAGAAGCAATTGAGTTAGCGTGCTGCAAGAATTGTTAGCGCTTCTTTAGACTTATCTAAAAACCGATGAAAGCCTTCAAAATAACTTGTATTGAGCTCTCTCGAAGTCTGCCCCATATCCGCATAGATAAACCCGATTCGTTTACGGCCAGTGGCTAAAGGCGATATAAAAAACCTTTTCTGACCTGTAATACCTAGGTATTCGGGCGATATAAATTGCGTTATGTGCTGGTAGTCCGAGTTACCTATCCAGGCAGCCTGATCACGTTCAAACAGGTTAAACAAGAAACCCGAACGGCTTCTTTCATATCGAACAACAAACTTCTCTCGCCACTTCTCCGTGCTCTGCCCTGAAGCATATTTAACGACTACCCTCTGGTGCTCTTTATCAAATATTGCCAAGGCGACGCGCTCAAGGCCGATGCCTTTATGAAGCCCTTGCAAGCAAAGCTTAAACACCTCATTGATATTAAAATCACCCGCTAACAGCTTATCCAAACGCTCCAGTGCTTCAAGCTCTATTGCAGTATTTGGCTGTAAGCCTTCAGTTTCATTGTCGTATTTTTTCTCTAATTCCTTTGCTGCTCGAGTGCTGGTTGGAATATGCTCAACCAATACTTTCTTGCCGAAGGAAGCAACAGTCTCTGCCGTTTCATCTGCTGTTTTCTTGAGTGCGAACATTGCTTCTGCTTCACCGATATTTTTAAATTCTGCGACGCGCTGCGCAACCTCCTTAAACTCTGCTGAATCCCAGCCGAGTAAAGCAACACGACTTATCTCATCTCCTAATATAACCGCTTGAACACGCGGGTCCTCTTCTCCTGAGCCCGCTAGAACATCGTTAATCAGGCCTTCAATTCGCCACTGTTTGGTCAGTGTTTTTGCTAAACGAGTTAAGCTAACGCCCAGGAACTTCTCAGCACAGCGATTTTTTTCTTCAATTGAAGAGCTAGGTTCAATCTCACGCTTAAGCAAGCGTACCTCAGATTCGTGGCACCCCAAGACCAACAGCTCAGCCAAATGGCTCAACAAAGAGGCGACAAATACCTCTTCCTGCTCCGTATTATTCAGCTTTTCACAGAGCGCTTTTGCTTGGTTTGCGCCATGAAGCGAGCGGGCAAGCATTGCGACTAATAAGGGAGATGGGGAATCTTTCAGTACTGCTTCGAGTACTTTGATCGACAAACAAATTGAGCGAATATTCTTGAAACCAATATTGATAACCGCACGACTGACCGTTGTCACTGCAATATTACTAGGGTTGAAAGTTACTGCGTTAGCAACACGTATGATATTGGCAGTCAGGCTTACATCCTTAAGAATAACTTCTGCCAATTGGGCCCCAGAAGACTCATCAGAAGCCGTGACTTGGTCTAGCTCCTTAATTAAGGTTGAGAGAACAGCCGCCTCGCTTTTCTCGAGGGTACGCATCCAACCATGTAAACCTTTCATTCAATATTCCTAATTTGAGTTTAATACTCAGTCTAGCAAGGGATTCAGAAAAGAGTAGTGTTTGGAAGTGAGAGGGTATTTGAAAAAGCGTCTATGACGAAGCTCTTGAATAAGAGCGGGGAAACACAAACCAGATCAAGAGAATTATGACCTGGTTTTTTCAAGTAAAGCGAACTAACTTTTTTTAGATTTCTGAGCGTCTTTATAAGCAAAATAGCCAAAGCCACCTAGAAACACAACAGTACCCGCAACAACCAATAAACCCGCAATGATGGTCTCATCTATATACATAATAAAATCTCCTCTAGTTAATAAAGAAAATTTATCATGCTCTAGTGATTCAGCACATGACACACATCAATCGCTTGGCAACTATCCCTCAGCTAAGCCAAAGTTCCCCGAACTAAGCAGCAGCTTTTGTCTGTTGGGTTTTATTTCTTTGAGCAATGATAAACAAAGGCTTAGAAAGACAAGCCAGTTTGCAACCATATGCGACGAGTATCTTCGCCCAAGGCATCTGCATTATAGTCAGCATATTTAGCTGTAAAACTAAGCTCATGAAACTTGAGCTTTACCTCAGCTTGCAGCTCTGTGCCGATTGATGATTCAGCGCCAGGAGCCTTATCAAATTCATAGTCATGATGAGCTAGCCCGATAGAAAAATCATCTGAGCAGCGGTATGAAACACCAAATACTGTATCGATAATTCCACCTGTAACATTCCCCAAGGCTTGATCCACAGCTTGGCCGGTATAACCCTGGTATTCATGCATACTAGCTAAAGGAGTGACAAAGCTAGCACTGCCATCGGCACCAAGTCTTTCACGGGCGATTGTAAAGCCTCCACCCTGATAGCCCGCGACAAGCTGCATTCGACTATAGCTGGCTCTGTAATTAATAGGGTTCTGGCCCTTGTCACCCTGAGTAGCAAACTCAAACAAGTAGGAAATTGAGAAATCTTCCCCTTCGCGGTTTCCTGATGAGTCTGCGATGCCATTGTTGCCGCCAACCATACCCGAAAAATAGATACCAGAGGTTTGCGTTTCCCAGCGTCTGTCGCGCTTATGATCAGAAATAGTTAAGTGGTAAAGCGATAAGTCATTTAACAAGAAGCCATTGTAACTCAGATTAAACAATCGCGCTTTCAAGTCGGCATCAGTATCTTGCGAGTACTTCGCGTAAGGCTGCTCGACCCGATCAAAGTTTACATAGGTAAACTTTGTATAGTTCAGGCTTTGGTTTGTGACACTCAAGCCCGTAAATACTTGTTCGTTTTGATACCAACTATCGCTACCAATCATACGCCCAGCATCAAGCTCAAAAGCCTGTCGACCAAAAGTGAACGATGTATTGGCAATGTCATAATTAAGCCAAACTTCACTTACTCGAGTTTCATCCGGTTCCCCGATTAAAACATCATCGAGCTGCCCGTTTGTACTCGAATTGTAATTTTCATCATTTGGAATCGCCGCTAGATCATCAAACTGGATAAACCCCGAAAAAAGCATATAACGCTGCGTCTGATAGCTTAGGCGCGAGCGGAGTGTCAGCGCTTGAGCACCTTGCTCAGAGGGTTCTGATTGGCGTGCATCTTCGTAGCGAAGGCGAAAGTCTAACTCTGCAGTACCTTCAGAGAGTGCATCTGCTATCGAGCTAGCATCGGCTAATTTCTGGTCATCTACATATTCGTAGGCATATAAAGAAGAGGAAAATGTAGCAGTGCAAATAAGAAAAGCGCGAGCTAGCGAATGACAGTACTTACCTAACACTTTTTGCGAAGACATATAAAGCTCTCTTATTGTTATCAATATAATTGCTAAAACGAATTTAACAGCTTTTTAGTATTATTGTCACGCCTATCCAGCAGCCTTATATTTAAGAAATTGAGCATCATATAAAAAGCCCCCAATATTGGAGGCTTAATTGATATAAATAACCGAATTACATTGGTTTTAAATAACCGTTTTCTTCGAGTTCCAGAAGAATTAAGTGCTGAAGAATCTTATCTTTTGTTGAATCTGGATGGTCTAAGCTCAGACGCTCAAGAAAAGGACGCGCTTCGTCTGCATCAACTTTATGAACAAAGGAACGAATAACCGCTTTGATCATTTGTCGTGGGTGCGCCATTAAGGCCTTCAAATCCTTCAAGCTCTTACCGAGTGCAATTTCCTCATCGGTAAAATCAGAGCCAAGCGGAAACGGTGGGAATAAACCTTTCTCACGAGCAGACTTAAGAATCCCAGCTAACTTCTCAGGATAGTTTTCTTTGTATTCTGCTGGTAATGTAAAGCTCTCGCGAACCTTACCTTTCGACTTCATATCTTCTAGTAATTCTTGCTGGAAGCGAGAATCAGCAACCTTAATCAACTCAATCGCGATTTGCTCGTCGGTCTTGCCGCGCAAGTCGGCAATACCGTATTCCGTCACAATGATGTCTCTAAGGTGCCTTGGAATCGTGATATGGCCATAGTGTGGTGTAATGTTTGACTGCAGGTCTTTACCACTACCGCGTGTACTTCTAACGCACAATATTGATCTCGCATCAGGCAATGCATGAGCCATCGATACGAAGTTATATTGGCCACCTACACCACTCACAACCGTGCCATTTTCAAGGCCATCTGATACAACCGCACCACTTAGCGTCACCATCATGCCGGTGTTTATAAAACGAGCGTGCTTGCGCTGCGCAGATAGGAGCGGATGATTGTAGTCAAGCTGGTTGATATGACCGACACTCGACATACAGATCTTTTCATTTTCCTCTCGACTCATGTCGCGCAAAGCTTGATAAAAGTCTTGAGGCCCTAGATAGAAGCCACCATGCATATAGATACCACCCTTGAGGTTATCACCCAGGCATAGTTCACACACGGAGGCAAAGTTGGCTTGCTCTAACAAGTTAACCGAAAGTGTCGTTTCGCCTATTTTAAGACCATCCTCAGCCCACTGTACGGCATCAGAAAAAATGCCCCAGCGCTGCAGATAAATAAAGTCAGAATGAGTCAGCTGATGAGAAATAATCGACTCATTTAACAAGCACTCAAGTGTAGATGGTGAAACTGTTTCACCAATTTTCCCCTCATTAATCAAGCGCTGTAAATCAAGATCATCATAGACCTTACGCTTTACAATTCCGCTCTTGATTAGGTGCATGAAGCCGTTAACAAACATTTCACTGGAACCATACAAGCCTTTATCGAAGGCATCCACGCCACCATATTCGGAGATAAGTTTTTTATCGATATTCAGAGAGTCGACGACATGTTTATAGACGTCGTTATCGGTCTGGCGCAATTTGCATGCATAAACGATGGCATCACCTAATGAACCGATACCAATCTGCAATGTACCGCCATCTTTAATTAGAGTACTGGCATATAAGCCTGCCATATAGTCAGGGTTAGGAACCGACATATTTGGTGGCGCAAACAAACGAGTCTGATAGGCAGGACTATGAACCTGGAAGTCAAAATAATCATTCTCGACCATTGCACGGTTATACATAAACGGTAAATCGTCATGAACCTGAGCAATAGTGACGATCTTTTTCCCCTTCGCCCTCTCTTCTTCAATCAGAGGCATAATATCCAGGGTAACATCGGTATTACAGCTTAAGCTCAACTGTGGTCGGCCATCTATTTCTTTTTTAGCGACAATTTGTGCCAGCACATTGACGCCATTAATCATTAAGTCGCGCGATACAAAGGTATAGTTACTCGATACATAGTTTCGCTGCGCACTGGCAACGCTCTTCATAGCACCCGCTTTAAAGTAAAACTCCGAGACTTCGACATTCGGCGGCAAGGTGTTAGTCCTGACTGCCTTGGCATACTCTAACTCTTCGTAATCACCAAATAAGCGCTCGACAAATGGCACTAGAAACTTGGCTTCCATTTCACTTTTTGGTCTTGGCTTTTCTAGCGATAAAGCTGTAATGATCCGCAGATTAATACTCGGATCCTGCTGCGCCTTTCTGTAAAAAGCATTCGCCAACTGATTTGGTTTTCCCAAACCTAGAGGTAAACCCAAAACAATATTTTTACCAACCGTCTCTATCGTCCGCTCGACACAGCGTTCAACTTCACTAAATAATTCCATGAGTTCTCCAAACCTTTCTTGTTTTTTATATCCAGTACGAATTCGTCTACAGTAACAACACTTGAGCGCGCTAATCATGACATAAGTCAAACACTCACAAAAAATTATCAAGGGCTCCGACAAAAGCTCTGCCTTACGCTTCAAAAGCAATTGACGCTAATCATTTATTCTCTTGGCGAGAGTGGTTATGATGACGCCACATTAACATAAGGACCACACAATGATTTCTACCTTTAGTGAGCTTCTCACAGCCGCCCAAGAGCAAGACCAACCTCAACGCTTACTTTTTTTATTCGCCAAAGCCGAAGGTGAAGCAGGCAAAAAAAAAGGTGAACAGGAAGGCTCATTATCGCCTGTAATGTGCGTGGACAAGCTACCAGAAGAAATTGAGTCATTTGCTGCCTTGTCAGAAGAAGCAGACTCTATTTCAGATGAGTGGGACTTCATGTTTGTTGCTGGTTTGGCAGGACAAGACGGCGAAGCGCCGAGCCCTGATGATGCAGAACCTTACTTAAACCAAATGGCCAACAACCTGGATTCGGGGCAGGACTTGTCTCAATACGTGATATTTGACCGTAAAGAAAACCCGGTACTCATTCAGCCAGCTTAGTGCTTTCGTCACCAACAGAGCCACTCGCTAAAGCCAAAGCGCTCTAGCGAGTACTTCGACCTTTAGCTCCCCATACACCAATTAGCGTACCCTAATTCTAAGATCGCCCTATTGCTTGTCTCATAATAAGAAACTGTTCATGTTATTTATG
The DNA here is from genome assembly GCF_001635225.1 of Oleiphilus sp. HI0086. Classification (NCBI taxonomy): domain Bacteria; kingdom Pseudomonadati; phylum Pseudomonadota; class Gammaproteobacteria; order Oceanospirillales; family Oleiphilaceae; genus Oleiphilus; species Oleiphilus sp. HI0086. The sequence continues at coordinate 25,914 of NZ_LWFZ01001313.1, read as the reverse complement.
ATGACAGATAAGAAGCGGCCCGATAAGATAGATAAATCAAACAAAAACAAACTCATATAGAAGCCTGTATTCATGGATGTGATCACTCGACTAAACGTTTTCGTTGTAAGCATACTTTTTACCCTTGCTGTTCAGGCAAGCGAACCTTATAGCCCGCCAGGTAAGGAAAAAGTAGATCTTGTTCCTATCTTCATGTGTGTCTGGGACCCAATAGGTAAAGCGGGGCCGGTCGGACAAATTATGAAAGAAGCGACCATTCAAGCTTATAAGTGGGGCGTTGACCTTACTTTCGAAGTCTTCAGCGACGAACGCATAGCGATTGATGAGTTCAAACTTGGACGTTGCGATGCGGTGAATATGCTTGGCTTCAGAGCGCGTGAGTTTAACTCTTTTACTGGCAGTTTAGGCGCAATTGGCGCAATCCCAAGTTACAAGCATCTTGGCATTATTATCAAAAGCCTAAGCTCTCCTAAGGCGGCTCACCTAATGCGCATAGGAGAATTTGAAGTGCTCGGCATTGGCCCTGCTGGTGCAATATTTATGTTTACGCGCGACCGTAGCATTTTGCTTCCCAAAGACTTTGCTGGCAAACGCATGGCCGTTCTCGATGATGTTCCCGAATCTGAATACCTGTCACAAAAGCACGGTATTACACCCGTTAATTCAACCATTTTTAACTCAATCCTCAAGTTTAACAACGGTACGGTTGACCTGACTGCAGCGCCGGCAATTGTTTACGAGCCCTTCGAAATGCATAAAGGCTTAGAACCTGACGGTGGCATCTATAAAGACCCTTTCCTGTATATCACCATGCAGGTTATCGCACGTTGGGAAAAGTTCCCCGAAGGCTTTATTCAGAAGGCTCGGCTAAAAGCGGTTGAGGAATACTCAAAGTTTGTTAAGTTCCTTACGGACCCAGAAGCAACTATCCCCGAACACTATTGGATAGATATCCCCGAACATCTATACGATTACTGGGTGGAAGATTTTAGAGAGAGCCGTTTGGAGTTAGGTCGTCGCGGTATCTACGACCAAAAGACGCTTAAACTAATGAGGAAGGTCCGCTGCAAACTCGACCCTCAAGCGGCTGAATGCTCAGCAAGCAACCGCGAATAGAGAGCTAAGTATTTGACGCTAATCCCCTACATTCGCTATCGCTGTATGGGGGTCTTGGTGGATGATTATATCGGATTGCGGAAAAAACTCTTTTATCTTGTCATGTACCTCGTCAGCGAGGTCATGTGCAGCGAGTAATGTCATATTCCCATCCATTACAAGATGGAACTGAATGAATTTCGTCTGACCAGACTGACGTGTTCTTAGATCATGAATCTCTATGACGTTTTCATGTTCACAAGCCAAGCTTTCTATCTGATTAATTTCCTCATCAGGGAGTTCCCGGTCAAGCAACAACTGAATGGCTTCATAGCCGATTTCTATTGCACATTTTAGAATGTACAAGCCTATTAGTAAGGCAATAATAGGGTCTGAATACAACCAGCCCATATAATAAAGGGCCAAGCCTAACAAAATTCCAGCATTAGTTACTAAGTCTGCTGAATAGTGAAGAGAATCAGCCTTGACAGCAATCGAATTGGTTTTTCTAACGACATAACGCTGGTAAGCAACCAATACCAAAGTTAATGCCATCGAGAAGAGCATCACCCATGTGCCAATTTCAGGTGACTCGATCAGTTCAGGGTTAAAAATCCGCTCCACTGTATACATCAATAGAAATATCGCCGAGCTGCCAATAAATATTGCTTGCCCTAAGCCCGCTAGTGATTCAGCCTTACCATGCCCAAAACGATGCTCCTCATCCGCGGGCTCCAAGGCATAACGCACCGCAAACATATTGATTAGCGAAGCAGCCAAATCCAGTAACGAGTCTACTAGTGCGGCTAGCACCCCCATTGAACCCGTTACAATCCAAGCATATATTTTTAATATTAGTAAGGTAAATGCAACAGCGACAGAAGCCCTGGTTGCCCAAATAATAAGTTGTTCCGATTTTGTCCGCATAGTAATGTTCACTAAGATCTCTTAACAAAAGAATAGAGCTCCTATTTTACGGGCATCTATACTAAATAAAACCATTAATTAGCATCATCTAATTAAATATAAATTTTGAACTGTATCATTAACTTAAGCTTTTCGACGCCCTATCAGATGGAACCCGATATGCCTGAAACAAAACTTCCCAGTGAATTATTCCTCAGCCAGCAGGTAAGAGATATCGATAGTTCGGCTATCAACAGGCATGGAATCAAGGGCTTTTCGCTCATGAACAAAGCAGCGAAATTTAGCTTCAATATACTATTAGAACGATTCCCCAACTGCCAGAAAGTCACAGTATTATGCGGCAGTGGAAATAATGCCGGAGATGGCTATATTGTCGCTGCGCTAGCCAAAGCTTATGGAATTGCATGTAATGTCTACTTTCTTTCGCCTCCAGATAAACTTGTCGGTGATGCGCAAAGTGCATACCAGATGTGCTTAGCAGAAAACGTAAGCTGCGACCACTACTCAGACAAAAGTCTAGCATCAGAGACCGACAATCACATTATCGTCGACGCTCTATTAGGTACCGGTCTTAACTCCCCTGTCAGAGGCCTGTATGCTGACGCTATTGAAGCAGCAAATAAATCTACTGCCCCGATATTAGCGATTGATATTCCATCGGGCTTAAATGCCAATACGGGCAGTATAATGGGCACCGCAATCGAAGCCGACTGCACTGCGAGTTTTATTGCCCTAAAACTGGGCTTATTTACCGCTGAAGGTCAACACTATACTGGCGAACTATATTACGACGACCTGGAGGTGCCAGCCAAAATTATTAATGAGCAGACGCCTATCGCTCATTGCTTGTCACTGCAGAAATTACTAGATCAAGTTTCTGTCCGGCCCCGCCATTTTCACAAAGGTAATTGTGGGCACACCCTCATTGTCGGCGGAGACCGGGGCTATGGTGGCGCGGTACTCATGGCTGCTGAAGCAGCACTTCGCTGCGGCTCAGGCCTGACGAGCGTTATCACCCATCAAGACCACTGCTCTGCATTGCTATCACGCACACCAGAGGTCATGGTCACCTCTACTGAAAATACTCAACAAGTTGAGCAATTGCTGGACGCGGCAACGGTAATTGTAATCGGTCCGGGCCTTGGTAGATCTGCATGGTCAGAAAAGTTACTGCAAAGGGTTATTAAGCTCGATAAGCCGCTGGTGCTAGATGCAGACGCCTTGAATATCTTGACTAACAAACAGAATTGGATCAACTCGGTTGATAAGGAAAATCAAGGTAAACGCATATACACTCCCCACCCTGGTGAAGCTGCGCGACTGCTCGGGCATGGTAGCGCTGGCCTAATCCAGCAGGATAGGCTTCATGCAATCACTGAGCTCTCCAATAAGCTTGGTGGACATATTCTATTAAAAGGCAGTGGAAGCTTACTTGCCAGCAAAGGCGAAACAATCAGCATTTGCCCTTATGGCAACCCAGGCATGGCAAGCGGGGGAATGGGAGACGTACTAAGTGGAATAATTGGCAGCTTGGTCGCTCAAGGCTTCGCTGAGGGCTTTGCCTTGCGTTTAGCAACCACCCTACACGCTCGTGCAGCAGACATTGCTGCCAAACAATCTGGCGAACGTGGCTTATCTGCATGCGATTTGATACCAGTCGTCAGATCGCTACTCAACAAGCTAAATTACGAGCTATAGGTATGACGAGAAAATCTTATGCCTGAATCTTAGTTTTGTTTTTCTCGACCTTCCTGATTCAGTTTTGACCTAACGTCCATCAAAACCTTGCCGTAAGTATTTTCGGCTCGGCGGTCACGACCACAACCCCAATAATAATCGTATTGGCTATTTTCCAGTATCTTCCTGCTACCGCTATCTAAAAGAAGCTGAGCGACCTGAGGATGGCTACGACAATAAGTATAAACCGCTCGCGTCATAACCGTTCGTTTGACTTGAGCCCAGTCTTTTCGAACTTTATGAAAGCGAGATCTACCCATGCGCCTCGCCTGTTTGGCGGTTGACGATTTCCGGATCTTTTCAAAGTAAGAAGGAGAAGTTTCCTGAAACTTCATCGCCTGATAGTAATGCTCGATACTCGGCCACAATAAACCCTCGAGTAAAAAAGAAGCCAGCTTATGAGTACCAAGCGCTTCGTCTTCATTGCTACGTGATAGAAATAATGCATCTTCGTCTAAATCAGGAAATAACAAACTTTTTACTCTTGGACTGTTGAAAAAGCCATCATACCCGATACGTCTTGATCAAAACAGTGGTGAGCGTACACTCGAAGTTACCGAGCGTACTCACCACTTAAGGCGTTCAATGACTCTGTCTAATCTTTAACACGAATAACAATAAACGAAGGACTTCCTTGACGAACGATCAATGCCGGAACAGCTCTATCTGAAGGAAGACTCTCTACCACCTTTTGAAATTCTTTTACCGACGTGAATTTCTGGTTATTGAGTCGAGTGATGATATCACCCTGTTTAATCCCTGCTTCACGTGCTGCACCCGACTCTACCTGGATAACATGAACACCGCCATCCAAATTCAAATCATCCAAGGTCTCATGATCAAGTTCTCGCACTTTAATGCCAATACGGTTCGTCTTCTCTACCTGAGGTTTATTTTGTAAAGCGCTCGCACTTTCGTCAGTCGGAAGCTCACCAATCTCGACACTCACTGATTTCTCATCTCCATCACGAACAACTTTTAGTTTGGCCTTGTCACCAACCTTTGTTCGCCCTACCAGCTGCGGTAGTTCAGATGAGAAATCAATCTCTTCTCCTTCATACTCGATAATTACATCACCAGTTTGAATACCTGCTTGGTCTGCAGGCGAGTCCTCAACCACCTGAGCAACTAAAGCACCGTAAGGACGATCCAAACCAAAGGAGTCAGCAAGATCTTTGTTAACTTCCTGGATCAAGACCCCTAACCAACCACGCGCGACATAACCTTGGCCTTTGAGCTGAGCTACGACCTCCATTGCGACATCAATTGGAATCGCAAAAGAAACGCCCATAAAGCCACCTGAACGAGTATAAATTTGAGAATTAATACCAACAACTTCACCATCCATATTGAATAGTGGGCCGCCAGAATTACCTGGATTAATCGCTACGTCAGTCTGAATAAAAGGTACATAATTTTCGTTAGGGAGGCTACGCCCCTTGGCACTAACAATTCCGGCAGTAACGGTGTAATCAAAACCAAAAGGAGACCCTATAGCAAAGACCCACTCACCAACCTTAAGCGGCTTTGACTTACCCAACTTAACTGCTGGCAAATCATCTGCTTCAACTTTCAAAACGGCCAGGTCTGAACGTTTGTCAGCGCCAATGAGTTCAGCTTTTAATTCACGTCGATCACTAAAACGAACATAAATTTCATCAGCACCATCGACGACGTGGTTATTAGTTAGAATAATGCCATCTTCACTTGCGATAAAGCCTGAGCCCATCGACTGCATACGCTTCTTGCCGTTAGGCTTTCCTGATTTTGGTGGGCCGCCAAAGAAATGCCGGAAGAACTCCGGGATTTGCTCCATATCACCCTGAAACTGGAAAGGTCGCTCGGCATGGCTAACCGTACTAATATTAACGACCGATTCCGCATGCTCTTCAACTAACTCGGTAAAATCCGGCAGATCTGCAGCATGGCTAGAGAGACTCAATACACTGATTGCAGCCATCAAGAATAGCAAGGAGCTGAGTTTATTTATGTACTTCATGAAGAATCCTCAAGAGAGTATGTAGTTAGAACGTACCCTCATTTTTGAGGCCGAAGGGCTAGTTTTCAACTTAAAAATACGTAACGGGGGAGCAAGGTTAAAGAGGAAAAATACTAGTCTATAGCCCGGTCTACGGCTACAATATGTGGCTGAAAGTCTGGATCACTTTTATGCTCGCTAGCAAAACGTCTAGCCAAATAAAGCCCTAATCCAAAGCCACAAATGGACGCCAGCAAGGTCGCGGCATCATTTAAGGCTAAATAACTTTCCGCAAGCACAGCACAAAGAATCATTAAAACCAAGGGAAGCACATACATCACGAGGGAGGCCTGCAGGAAAGTTTTCTCTGGAACTGCGAGGGTTACATAATCCCCTACTTGTACATCAAACTCGTTATCAAGCTCAAACTCAATACATTTTCGTTGGCTACTATCATTGACTAGCTTTTGGCCACAGCCCGCTTTCATCTGGCAACTCTCACAGGCACTTTTTCTATCGATACGAACCGATATACGCCCATTAGTTGTTGAGTCATCAGCAATGACTATAGCTTCTTCTTTAATCATTAAACTAACCTTACATGATCGGTTTGACTGATTTCGCAACCTTCATTGCAGTCATAGCAGGAACTTCGCCAACAACCGTCACATGATAGTCATGACCATCAACACTGTGATCAGTTGAATAGGCAGTTGTTGCACCCACCTGTGTCGCACCTTCAGGCATAGTTCCCTTATCAACCGACTCGATAAATATACTGAAGGTTGCCAGGCCATCACTATAGACCATTACATGCTCACCTTCTTTTGCCTCTCCATTTATCTTTTCATAGCCATTAGGCAAAAATTCAACTTGCCACATCAGGGAACGCGACCAGGACATACCTTTGTCTGCCGTTTTGATCATTTCATGCTTAATCGCTTTCCCTGCCCCCATTACATCGAAAACGGTCGAGTCAATATTATTTGGGTACTCTACATGTGTGTATTGGAAACGCTCCAAGGCTTTATGCTCTTGGTCAATTAACTCAGACTTTAGGAGCAGGCCTTTCTCTTCATCTATCCATAGCTTATAGCTATAACGTTCATCGTCATTGGCAGATATTTCCACCACAACACATGAACGCTCTATCATTCTCTCTTTCCCCTTAAGAACTAAAGAGTAATGACTCTTACCAGGCATAAAACCAACAAACTTATTAGTAAAGTTATTGGAAAGAGGACTGTTTTCTACCTCTACAACTCTGTTATTCGGAAAGACGCACATTACCCGCTCACCATCACGGACAATTTCGCCCATCTCGCCATCGAGTTGCTTTAAGCGCTCTTTCTCAAGACCCTTCTCGTACTGGTGAATAACACTCATGGTACTCGACATAGCACCTCTCGAGAACATAAAGCGTCCACGATAGTTCTGCTCTACAGAGGCTTGTTGCATAAACATCAACCAATCAATTGCTTCCCAGGCGCTGCGCTCCTTTGGAAACTGATAAATCCATTCCTCCTTGGCGCCTTGAGCATAGAGCGGCGCACCGACAAGACAAAAAAGTAGCAACAACCCACGCAGAAGAACTTTAGTATTAAGCTTATTCAAATCAATTAACATGATGATATTTTCACTTCCAAGCTCAGCTTATATTCCAACAGAATTGACACTTGCAACCCTAGCCAAAGGCATAAAACCAGACTGAGTACCACGTATCGAGTGTTCAGCATGCCTCAGTAAATACTGACTAAAATGACGCGCCTGCTCTTCAGTCATCTCAACAACAACCTTAGGCTCTTGCGCAGAAACTTTAAGCAGCGCACCTTCAGCAGAAATATTCGCAGCAGTGCTTTGTATTTCATCATTCAGTTCAGTCGTACCTTGAAAAGCAAAAATAAAGGCAAAAGCGACACTGGCCGCTAAGGCAAGCCAAGCACGACTTCCGCCTCTTTTGCTCGACGATTCAGAGCTATCATCAAGAAGCGGAACAACTTTTTGATCCTCACGGCGATCAGCAAGATTCTGAGGGACAGTACCTTCTACGCTATCCATCTCGGTACTCATATCGAGTGAAGGTTCAGCTGCATTGTCCCGGATTGCCGCAGCCACCCCGGCACTAATATCAATATTGAAGTGGCTTTCACTATCTCGTTTCAGCACCTGACGCGCCTCATGATAGCGCCCCCACAGTAGCTGCACCTCTTGTTCATCGGAGTGACCGAGTATTCGCTGAAGTTCCAGCTCATTTGACTCATCATCCATCAACGCTGATATAGACTCTCTTAATCTCTCGTCCATTAATCACCTCTCATGGCTTTGATCTCATTATCAATCGCTTCTCTAGCCCTAAATATACGCGACCTAACAGTTCCAACCGGGCATTCCATCACCGCCGCAATTTCGTCATAACTTAAATTATCAAACTCCCTTAGCGTCAAAGCGATGCGCAAATCTTCAGGCAGCTTTTTAATCGTATTCTTGATCACAGCTTCCAACTGGTCTTTACTCAACAACTGTTCAGGTGATGCGGTATCTTTTAAAGCACTGGCATTTGGGTTTAACTCCGCATCCTCAAGCTCACAATCACTTGACGGGGGTCTCCGACCTTTGGATTGAAGGTAGTTTTTAGCGCAGTTTATAGCAATACGATAAACCCAGGTATAAAAGGCACTATCCCCTCTAAACCTGTCTATTGCTCGGTAGGCCTTTATAAAGGCTTCTTGGGTTACATCAGCGACTTCATGGTAATCACTAACATAGCGAGACACGACTGCTGCAACCTTGTTTTGGTACTTTATGACCAGTAAATCAAAGGCTGCTTTATCGCCCCGCTGCACACGGACCACTAACTTCTGATCTATACTCGTGTCAGCGTCAGTTTTTTCAGGCAGTGTGGTATGAGTCATATTTTTAGTTTTTTGTTGAAATATCACTACATTATCGCTCAGAGCCTCGAAAATTAAAACGCCTTCTCGCTGTTTTAACACTTCTTTACCCTGCTCTACATGACTCAAACATTGTTTAAAATTATTGACTGTCACACCTATGTCCCACTTTGTCATTCTATGCGCTTCGATCTTTAAGCGCTAATCGCTATCTCTATAGAATTGAGACATTTCATTTACAAATAAGTTCAATATCTAAATAATAGCGGCCGTTAACTTATTGAATGAGTACCGATAATGTCTTCTTCCTATACCTATGATGTTCTAATAATTGGCAGCGGCGCCGCTGGACTAAGTGCTGCTCTCGGTTTGAATAAAGACTTATCTGTTGCAGTGATATCAAAGGCAGGTCTATCTAGCGGCTCGACACCTTGGGCGCAAGGCGGAATTGCAGCGGTGCTCAGCGAGAAAGATGATATCGAGTCTCATATCAGAGACACACTTAATGCAGGTGCTGGTTTATGTCACGAAGACGCAGTCAGGCAGACTGTAGAAAACGGCAGACAGAGTGTCTCCTGGTTAGTTGATCAGGGTGTTGACTTTACCAAGATGGACAACGCTGAAGAAGACACTTATCACCTAACCAAAGAAGGTGGTCACAGTCACCGCCGCGTGATTCACGCGGACGATGCGACTGGCTTGGCAATCTCTACAGCACTTTGTTCGCAGGCAGAGTTAGCAGAAAATATCGATATTTTTGAAAACAGGGTTGCGGTCGACCTTATCACACACAAAAAGCTTTTCTTACCTGGCAATCGCTGCGTCGGGGCTTATGTACTTAACCAGTCCAGCGATCATGTCGAGCTATTCAAAGCACGATTCGTCGTACTGGCAACTGGCGGCGCAAGCAAAGCTTACCTATACACAAGCAACCCTGACGGCGCCAGCGGTGATGGCATTGCCATGGCCTGGCGTAGTGGTTGCCGCGTGGCCAATATGGAGTTCAACCAGTTTCACCCTACCTGCCTTTACCACCCACAAGCTAAGTCCTTTTTGATAACTGAAGCGGTACGTGGCGAAGGTGGAAAGTTGTTACTGCCAAATGGCGAACGATTTATGCATCGTTTTGATAAGCGAGAAGAATTAGCGCCGCGTGACATTGTCGCTCGAGCTATTGACCATGAAATGAAACGTATCGGTGCCGACCATCTTTATCTTGACATTAGCCACGAGCCAGATGATTTTATCAAGTCTCACTTCCCGATGATTTATGAGACTTGCTTGAAGTTTGGTATCGATATCTGCCACCAGGCAATTCCCATCGTCCCTGCTGCACATTATACCTGCGGAGGCATTATGGTGGACCACCGAAGCCGTACTGATGTTAATCAACTCTATGCAGTTGGCGAGGCGTCGTTCACGGGTTTACATGGCGCAAACCGAATGGCCAGCAACTCCCTGACTGAATGTATCGTTTATGGACAGGCAGCAGCCAATGATATCAATAGAAAGTCTGCAGATATTCCCGAGCCACCCGATGCCCCTTTATGGGATGAGTCCCAAGTAACCGATTCTGACGAGGATGTTGTAATTTCGCATAATTGGGATGAGTTAAGGCGCTTTATGTGGGATTACGTCGGCATTGTTCGAACGAATAAGCGGCTTCAGCGAGCAAAGCACCGTGTTGATCTTTTACATCAAGAGATACTTGATTATTACAGTAACTACAGCGTGACGAATGACCTGTTAGAACTAAGAAACCTTGTCACGGTTGCAGACCTGATCATTTGCTCCGCAATCCAGAGAAAAGAAAGCCGAGGCCTTCACTATACACTAGACTACCCGGAGCGACTCCCCAGTGCCAAGGATACGGTTTTAACCCCCACTAATTATTCCACCCGAGACTGGTAAACCGAACTAGAACTTTATATCGGCTTACTTAGTTTAGGAAACCTGCTCATCGTGTTTTGGAGCAAGCCACCGACGAATGGCCTGCTCTAACTTATCTTTTTCCACCGGTTTGCTCAAATAGTCATCCATACCGGCCTCTATACACTTCTCGATATCACCTGACATAGCATTAGCAGTAACAGCAATGATTGCGGGCTGCACAAGCCCTTGAATAGCCCTAATATTACGAGTAGCCTCTAGACCATCCATTCTTGGCATTTGCCAGTCCATCAAAATCAAATCGTAATGAGATTTTTGAACAGCCTCCAGTGCTTCAACACCATCGTTGGCGATATCAGCTTTCAGATTCAAATAGTCAAGCATTATCATCAATACCTGCTGATTAACCTTATTATCTTCGACGACTAATATTTTACTATGAGGCGCAAAGCCCAAGTCTTCACCATGTTGAACATTATCAAGCTTGATGTTATCGCTCTCATGACTTCCATCATGACAGGTAATTTCTGCTAATAATTCATCATACCTTAGTGGTTGAGACAAAAAGCTGATTCTAAAACGCCCTGAGAAAGAAGGATCTTTAATCTCACTGCATTCATCCTTATCAGTCATTAAAACAGTTTTATGGTTTTTAAGGGGGTCAGGCAGCTGGGATTCCATTGACTCGAGTTCATATAGCAAGGTGGAATCAACCGATACTGTTACCAAGGAATCAGGGCTTTCTTTAGCCAACACTGACAACCAGGATGAGACACTAACGAAGGTTTCAAATTCAATCTTTGCTGCTCTAAAATACTGTTCCAGCACACTGTTTTGGAAGTGATCCTTGCCTTCCAGCAATAGAACTTTAGTCGGCAATGCAGTTTTTCTTTGAGCGTCATGTAGTACTACATTTTTGTCTTGCTGGCATTGCAGTTTGAGTTTGAAAATAAACGTTGTGCCAATACCTTCTTCACTTCTAAAGTCTACGCTACCACCCATCAACTCAGCCAAGTGCTTACAAATAGTCAACCCTAAGCCCGTACCGCCATACTTTCCAGTTGTCGAAGAGTCACCTTGAACGAAAGGAGTAAACAGCTTACTTTGCGCAGTTTTTGATAGCCCTATACCGGTATCTCGAACTTCCACAATTAGCTGGGTATTGTTGTCATTCTGGTAAGCCGATTCCAACCACAATTCAACTCGCCCGGAACTGGTAAACTTGACCGCATTTGCAGCAAGATTCAGAATAACCTGTCGTATTCTATTCGGGTCGCCTTTGACCCAGCGATTGATATCTGGAGATAGATAATAAATAAATTCCAAACGCTTTTCTTGTGCCTGAAAATTGATTAGATCTGCACAGTCATCAACTACCTGACGCAAATCGAAAGGAATGCTTTCTAGATCTAACTGATTCGCCTCGATCTTAGAAAAGTCCATTATATCGTTAATTAAGGACAATAAAGCCTGAGCTGAAGAGTTGATAACATTTACAAACTTATCCTGCTCAGCATCGAGTTTGGTTTTCTTTAACACATCCGACAAACCAATGATGGCATTCATTGGCGTTCGAATATCATGACTCATGGATGCGAGAAAAATATTTTTACTTCTGTTAGCGCTTTCAGCAACTTCTCTGGCGTCATCCAACTGTGAGTTTCGCTGCTTAAGCTCATCTAAGGTTTCACTCAGCTGAGAGGTACGAATATTAAACCAGCTCGCTAACTGGGAAAGTTCGCTACTGCTAGGTATTTTCAGACGCGTTACGTAATCTTCACGGCTAACAAGCTTTCTCACCTGCTGGGTCAGCTTATTAATAGGCTCCATGAAGACCAGGTTGAAGAAGATAATATAAGAGAGAGCACTGAAAACTAACAGTACTAAGAGATTGCTTAATAGGCCGTCAGATATTTCATCTACTACCGCAATACTATACCGGGCAGGCATAGATAGTACGACCTTCCAGCCAATATTGGGAAGGCTCAAGACTCTGATTGATGAAGCCTCTAATAGAATAGGGTCATCTTTCAAGATTAGTGGTTTATTTGTTGAGGCTTCAAACCGCAAACCTAACAAGAAAGCGGCTATCGTAGAGCCTTCTTCAACTTCAACCTGATAAGATTCTTCAGCCAGCACCTCTGCTAAGCGTTTAACTTCAGCACTGAATTTATCATCACCTGCCCCATTACTGAGCGAAGTACTTACCGTTTTAAGGTAACTTTCTATTTGCTGGAAACCGGAGTTAGTTGCTGAAATGTCTGACATAGTCGGATATTCATGTTTGACGAAGCCTTTGAGGTCTAGGAACTGAGCTTGCTTATTAACTTCGACTGGGAATGACAGTAAGCGATTATTTCGATCTAAGGCAAAAGCATAGCCCCCAATTAATTTTGCCTGCTCAGACATAAACTCAGACAAGCCAGTTAACCTTAGATCGATTGTTGCGACACCCTTGAAAACGCCATTCTCGAACATTGGCACCGTACAAGTTACCATCGGTTCTAATGAATAAGGGTCCATATAAGACTTTGACCAGTAAGCACGCCCGTGTTTTAAATAACGGGCAGGAACATACCATTCTTCGTTGTGGTAGCCATTCCCTTTGGGGTCGTTGTAATCGTCGAAATACTCTAAGACACCTTGCTCATTTCTCCCCCAAAAAAAGGACCGACGTTCCACGCCTTCTTTGAACTGATTGGGTTCGGGCCAAACACCACCACCGGCAACAAGCTTTGACATTCCCGCTTGATCAATAACCTTTGGCAATAAATCTTTAAATGTAGCAACATCTTTGGAAAGCGAGACACCGAGTTTTGCTAAAGTCGTGGTCAATGTCTCAGTCGCAACAAGGCGTTGTTGCAGCTTTAAAACAATATTCTGGCCAATCTCTCGATTTAGCTTTTCAGCCTGCTCGGAAATGACCTGCTTGCCTTTTGTCTGAGTCACAAAATAGCTGGCGGCTACAACTGCTGCGATAAACAGAACAAGGCCCAAGCTCATTTTAAAGATCAAACTGCTGAAGACTCTATTTCTGGGACCTACATGTGCACTTCGTTCAGCTCTAGCACAGTCATCCTGGTGCTGAGTATGCTTATTAGTTGAAAGATCTTCTGATAGTTCTTTGGTGATTTGTTCCGTTCTTGGATCTCTTCGCTTCATTGAAGGGCCAACAATTTTCTTACTTTCCTGCTTCATAGCACTCGTTCTTTCGTCCAAGAAATATGGAAAAAGTATAGGCAATAGATTGGTAAAAGAGAAATTCGAAGCTCTATTCCAAAGAAAGAACGCCTGCTTTTACGATAATAATCATGAAACTGGCTCTAAATACTCAATAATATATTGAACACTTACTCGCCCTCGAAACTCGTTTATTCCCGGTTTAAAGACCACTCTAGCCATTTCAGGCAAGTGCTGACTTACCCATGGACTATTAAATTGAATCGCGTCAAACAACTCATGACCACCTTCCATTTTTAATACTAGCTTGAGGTGTTTTTCTTTTAATACTCTGCTCTGTACCAATTCAAAGGTATTTTCAAAACAAGGTTCTGGAAAGCGTTGACCCCAAGGCCCAGCAGCTTCAAGCTCTCTTATTTGCTGAACTGTTGACTCATACTCATTCAATGGGCCATCGGTAAGGATAACCGACTCCATATCCTCTTCCCTCAATAACTCTCTTACGACTTGGTCAAACGCTTCATTAAAATGCGGATAGCTCGCTTCATCAATCGACAAACCCGCCGCCATCGCATGGCCACCAAACTTTTTAATCAGCTCTGGGTGGCGCTTAGATACCAGGTCCAGAGCATCGCGCATATGAAGCCCGGGTATAGAGCGCGCAGATCCTTTTAGCTCCCTATTCTGAATCAGCGGATCATCGCTAGCAGGCGCAAAAGCGATTACGGGCCGATGAAATAGCTCTTTGATACGTGAAGCTAATATCCCAATGACACCTTGGTGCCAATGTGGCTCATATAAGCTCAACCCCCACGACAAGTTCTCAAGAGCCAAGCTTTCCGTAGACTTGTCCAGAATGCTTTGTACCTGGGCTTCAGCATCCTGTTTCATTTCGGCTTCAATGCGCTTGCGCTCGACATTCAGCTGGTCCAGGCGCTGCGCGATAGACATTGCCCTAACCTCGCTATCAGCTAATAGGCATTCGATACCCTGTGACATATCATCAAGGCGACCCGCCGCATTTAGCCGCGGACCAACGATAAACCCCATATCACTCGATTTAACGCCCGACAACTCCTTACCCGCGAGCGACAAAAGCGCTTTGATTCCAGGACGACAATAACCTGCCCGAATACGTTTAAGCCCTTGGGAAACCAGTACGCGATTGTTGTGATCGAGCGCCACCAGATCAGCGACAGTCCCCAAAGCAACCAAATCAAGATATGAAGCCATATTGGGTTCTTTAAGCTGTCTCTGTTCAAACCATTGTCTCTTTTTAAGCAAGGTTCTAAGACTACTTAAAACATAAAATATAACCCCTACCCCTGCGGCATTTTTGCTGGGAAATTCACAACCGAGTTGATTTGGATTCACGATTGCATCAGCTTTAGGTAGGGTATCTCCCGGCAAGTGATGATCAGTAACCAAAACCTTAATACCGAGTGACTTGGCCCGCTCTACGCCTGCTTCACTAGCAATACCATTATCAACAGTAACGATTAGGTCAGGCTTTAATTTTGCAGCATAGTCAACGATTTCTGGCGTCAGGCCATAGCCGAATTCAAAACGGTTGGGCACAATATAAGAGCACTCTTTCGCCCCCATCTCTCGAAGTACAAGAACAGCCAAGGCTGTACTCGTCGCACCATCGCAGTCAAAGTCTCCAAGAATTAAGATATGCTGCTGTGCAACGAGCGCATTATATAAAACTTCAAGCGCCTCGTTCAGGCCTTTTAGAGAAGATGATGATTCCAGGTCAGCAAGTTGATAGCTTAACTCTTTCGCACTGTGCACCCCTCTCGCCTGATAAATCCGGCTTAATAATGGCGAAAACCCGTCCATCACCGGAGCCCCTTCCGAGAGCGTGCGTCTAACTATTTTCATCATTGGAGCCTGTTTGGTAAAAGTAAGAACCGACGAAGTGAATTACATAAGCCACAAAAAAGCCGGAACAGCGTCCGGCTTTTTTAATCACAGATATGCTTAGCCGCGTCTGTGCTTTGCGACAAAGGCATGTACTTTAGCCATGTCATTTGGAAGAACCTCATAACGCTCTTCCCTATCATAAAGGTCTTTCATATGGTGGGGAAGCTCTGGCGCTACATCAAGCCCGGACTTCTCGACAGCTTCAGGAAACTTAACAGGGTGTGCAGTAGCCAAGGTAATCATTGGTATACTGCCATCACGGCGGCACTCGCGTGCGGCACCCACACCAATAGCAGTGTGTGGATCAATCAAGTATTCAGTCTCTTCGTAAACATCCTTAATCAACTGACATGTTTGCTCATCATTCAGAGACCAGCTATCAAAGAGCTTTCTGGCAGCACGCCAGCGATACTCTTCTACGGAACCTTCGTCAGTTTTCCAGGATGCCATCTGCTTCGCCAAAGCCTTTCCGTCGCGTCCATATAAGTCGAACATTAAACGCTCAAAGTTGCTTGAGACCATAATATCCATACTTGGGGAAAGTGTGTGCTCTAAAGGCTGCATTTTATAGTGATTAGCACTGATAAAACGATGCAGAATGTCATTTTTGTTAGTAGCAACAACTAACTGACTAATAGGTAAACCCATATTCCGAGCTAAGTAACCCGCAAAAATATCGCCAAAATTACCAGTTGGAACCGAAAAAGCAACACTCCTATGAGGGCCACCAAGCGCTAAGGATGCACTGAAGTAATAGACAATCTGAGCCATAATTCGCGCCCAGTTTATTGAATTCACAGCAACCAGGCGAGTACCTTCTAAAAAGGACTGGTCAGCAAAGCTGTTTTTAACCATGTGCTGACAGTCATCGAAGTTACCTTCAATAGCAATGTTGAAAACGTTATCACCCAATACCGTCGTCATTTGTTTACGCTGTACATCCGATACTCTGTTATGCGGATGCAAAATAAAGATGTCGACGTTGTCGCAGTGTTTACAGCCTTCTATCGC
This sequence comes from Oleiphilus sp. HI0086, assembly GCF_001635225.1. Lineage (NCBI taxonomy): Bacteria > Pseudomonadati > Pseudomonadota > Gammaproteobacteria > Oceanospirillales > Oleiphilaceae > Oleiphilus > Oleiphilus sp. HI0086. The sequence goes on along the minus strand of NZ_LWFZ01001313.1, from coordinate 9,279 downwards.
GGCAGAACCAGTATCGCCAGAAGTCGCACCCATAATAACTACACGCTCATTTCTTTTCTTAAGCACATAATCCAACAAGCGACCTAGTAGCTGTAAGGCAAAGTCTTTAAATGCCAGTGTAGGACCGCGGAATAACTCCATCACCCACTCGTTAGCATCCACTTGCACTAAAGGTGCGACGGCAGAGTGATCAAACACCTCATAGGTTTTTTCAACCATGTCCCTGAAATCATCTTCAGGAATTTCACCTTCAACAAAGGGGTACATAACATTGAAAGCTAACTGAGAGTATGGAAGGCCTGCCCAGGATGCGATTTCTTCCTGAGTAAAACGAGGTAAGGTTTCGGGTACATAGAGCCCACCATCTGGCGCTAAACCAGTCAACAAAACATCTTCAAATGATAAAGGGGGCGCTTCGCCGCGTGTGCTAATATATTTCACGTTTATCTATCCAAGCAAAATTTCTATCGTAAACAAGAAGGCTCTGCCTTCAGGTTCTTCTAATTAATGGTTAAAGTGCTCAACGCGTATCTTCACGACTTCTTTTCTTGTCGTTTCAAGCGCTTCTATCTGCTCTATAGCAGTATTAATTTGCTTCTCTTGCACTTCATGGGTCAATAATACAAGCGGAATGCAATCACCCTCTCGGTCGGTTTCTTTTTGCATCACTGACTCAATATTAATCCCCAGGTCACTCATAATCGACGCGATCTTGGCCAATACGCCCGGGTGGTCCTCAGCAGTAACACGCAAGTAATACGCAGAAGATATTTCTTCGATTGGCAGTACCGATAAGTCTTGAATCTTGTCAGCGCTGAAGCCAAGGTAAGGAACCGGTACAAAGCCTTTATTATCGCCTATTCGTGCGATATCAATAATATCCGCAATTACCGCTGAAGCTGTTGCTTCTGAGCCAGCACCGGCACCATAGTACAATGTTTGACCAACCGCATCACCATCGACCAATACCGAGTTCATTACGCCATCGACTTTAGCGATCAGCTGGTCCTGAGGGATTAACGTCGGATGAACTCGAAGCTCAAAACCATTTTCATGCTTACGCGTAATACCCAAGTGCTTTATGTTATAACCTAAAGCATGGGCATTAACGACATCAGCTGGTGCAATTTTACTAATGCCTTCAGTAAAGGCTTTTTCAAACTCTAAAGGAACACCAAACGCTGCGGATGCCAGAATAGTTAACTTATGCGCAGCATCAATACCTTCGACATCAAAGGTTGGATCTGCTTCAGCGTAACCAAGATCTTGCGCTTCTTTTAACACATCTTGGAAATCTCGCCCTTTGTCCTTCATTTCCGTAAGAATAAAATTTCCTGTACCGTTGATGATACCCGCAAGCCAATTAACCTTGTTTGCAGCTAAACCTTCTCGAAGCGCTTTTATAATCGGAATTCCACCAGCGACCCCCGCCTCATAGGCAACAACTACTTTATGCTCGGCAGCCAGCGCAAAAATTTCGTTTCCGTGCTCAGCTATAAGCGCTTTGTTAGCCGTGACAACATGCTTGCCATTTTTAATCGCAGCACAAACAATGTCTTTAGCAAGATCATAGCCACCAATTAATTCTGCTACCACATCCACATCAGGGTTATTGACAACATCCATTACATTCGTCGAAAATTCGATACCGCTAAGGTCACAATTATCTTTAAGCTTTCTAGAGGCGACTTGAATCACCTCAACCTGACAGCCTGCTCGGGCAGTAATATCCTGTTGATTTCGTTTCAAGACATTAATCACGCCACTAGCGACGGTACCTAGACCACATATTCCAATCTTAACGGAGCTCAAGATATATTCCTCACGATCACGAATTCATTCTGACTTAAAGCAAAGCAACGACTAAATAGCTGCTACCCTGTAGCCTTAAAATATTTTGGCGCATAGTATACCTTTTCATCAAAGAAAAAGAATGGCACCACAACTTATTTTGAGACCCGCATATTTTTTACTAGCAGATCATTTCTTCACAGCTATACTTCTGAAAACTTAAATAAACAAGAATCAAATCCATGACTAAATACTTAACCGGCATCTGCTTTATTATCTTCAGCACCTTACTTTCTTCATGTGGTGGCGCCTTTAGCGGCTATAGTGACGCGGAACTTAGAAAAGCTTATCGTGACTGTGACTACAACAAACTTTCTCCAGCCGGAGCTCAGCGCTGCAACAACATCAAAAAAGAATGCGACTCACGCAGAAAAGACAAGGGGTTTAGGTGTTAAATTCGACAGCGATAAAAAAAGGCCCGATGAGGGCCTTTTTTTATTAGCTAGCAACTATAGAACACCAAGCGCTTTCCCAAGTTTTTGGGCATTTAAATAACCTGGAATTAAACGACCACTTTCTAAAACAATTGCCGGCGTGCCACTTATTCCCATTGCCTGCCCTAACATATACTGGTCCTGTACAGGGTTGGCGCAAGTCTTTTCGGGAATTGACTTACCATTCTTAGCATCAGTCATCGCTTCGAGCTTATCTTCAGCACACCATGCTGATACGTATTTACCATATGAGTCACTCCCAACACCTGCACGCGGATATGCCAGATAACTAACCTCTATCCCCATATCATTCAAAGCTGGAATTTCTCTATGAAGCTTACGGCAATAACCACAATCAATATCAGTAAATACTGCTATACGAGCCTTGGTTTCACCCTTTGCAGGAAATACAATTTTATCCTTACCCTGAACTGAAGAAATTTGCTCAATTCTGGCGGTCTCGCGACGCTTTTCAGTCAGGTTTTCAATTCGCCCTGTCTTCGTTGCATACAGATCACCGGTTAGAAAGAACTTACCATCAGAACTGACAAATAAAGCTTCACCTGAGTAGGTTGTAACCCGGTACATACCAACAATCTCACTCATCTCGACCGAGCTCAATTTCAAACCCGGCATTGCCTCGGATAAGCTTTTTCGAACCTGAGCCTCATCAGCATTCGCCGTGAGCGAAAACAGCAGACTTAGACAGATAATATACCGAACTAAACGCATACAAACCTCTATAATTAAAACCTATGTAAGGCTTGGCAAAAAACCAAGCCGTTTTTTAATTGAACATTATTTGTATGACAAGCTAAACGGAATTAAGTTCATCTACAAGAACTTATCGTTAACATTTTGTTATGTAGTACTAGGCTCTAGGATGAAAATCTTGATGTAAATCGTATAAGCGCTGTTTAGCTATATGAGTGTAAATCTGAGTTGTTGACAAATTTCCATGCCCCAGTAATAGCTGTACAACACGCAAGTCTGCACCATGATTCAAGAGATGAGTTGCGAAAGCATGTCTTAAGGTATGAGGTGATAATTTTTTGTTAATACCGGACTCAATCGCATACTTTTTAATTCGATGCCAGAATGTTTGCCTTGTCATTTGCTGTGATCGAGAACTTGGGAAGATGACGTGACACCCAGATGAGCCCGCTAGCTCTGGCCTGGCTTTCGACAAGTATTCGTCCAGCCAATCCAAGGTCGGCTCCCCCACAGGAACCAAACGCTCCTTACCACCCTTTCCAAATAAACGAATTAAGCCTTGCTGGACATTTAGTTGCTCAAAATTCAGGGATACCAATTCTGACACCCTTAGGCCGGAGCCATACATAACCTCTAACATTGCCCTATCACGCAAGCCAAGCACCTCAGAAACGTCCGGAGCCGCCAATAACTTCTCAACCTCTGCTTCAGTAAGAGAACTGGGCAGCATACGCGGCAACTTGGGGTTATCTATATTGAGTGTTGGGTCTATGGCGATTATGTTTTCGCGCACTAGAAAGCGGTAGAAGCGCCTTAAACAGGATAATAAGCGTGAACTGGACGAAGACTTAAGCCCTCTTTCCAAGCAGTCCGATAGATAATCATAGATATCACTTTCGCCAGCCTGATGTAGCTCTAAAGTGCGCTTTTTATGGAGCCACGAAGCAAATTGCTTTAAATCGGATCGGTAAGCAGACAAGCTATTGTCACTTAGCCCATTCTCTAGCCACAAAGTGTCAAGAAAACGCTCTGTATACGTCATCACCCATTCACCACCAAGGAGAAAGCAAAAAAGGCAAGCGCCCTAAAGCCACTTGCCTTTTTTAAAAGATAAATTAAGCAGTATTAAAACTTAGCTCAACTTCTCTTTAATTCGAGCAGCCTTACCACTTAGCTCACGCAAGTAGTACAACTTAGCCTGACGAACATCACCACGACGCTTAACTTCGATGCTATCAACCTGCTTACTGAAAGTCTGGAATGTTCTCTCAACACCAACACCGTAAGAAATCTTACGAACCGTGAAAGAAGAGTTAAGACCACGGTTGCGCTTAGCGATAACAACACCTTCATAGGCCTGTAGACGCTCACGGTTACCTTCTTTAACTTTTACTTGAACAACGACTGTATCACCAGGGCCGAATTCTGGAATCTCTGCCGTCATTTGCTCAGCTTCTAAGGCGCTGATAATGTTATTCTTGCTGCTCATTTTACACTCCTAAAAATGATAAACCTAAAGCCTCAGGCCTACCGATTCACTTCTCTAATAAATTCTTGCAACAGAGTCTGCTGCTCGCTATCTAATTCTATTTTGTCCAGCAACTCTGGACGTCGCTGCCATGTTCGCCCCAAGGATTGTTTAAGGCGCCAGCGGCGAATTTTTTCATGATTACCCGACATCAAAACATCAGGAATCGGCTTACCCATAAAAACTTCTGGACGAGTATAGTGAGGACAATCCAACAAACCACTAGCAAACGAATCCTCGGTTGCCGACTCACTATGCCCCAATACCCCAGGTATTAACCTGGAAATGGTATCCAGCAATACCATTGAAGCAAGCTCACCACCACTCAATACGAAATCACCAATTGATATTTCTTCATCAATTTCAGCTTCGATTAAGCGCTCGTCAACTCCCTCATATCGACCACAGACGCAAATCAATCCGTCATATTCAGCCAGTTCCACAGCTTTCTTATGGTCTAGGCGCTGTCCTTGAGGTGACAGGTATACAGTACGTAGTGATACCACCTTCTCGGGCTGATCGTGCTTTAGGTCCTGCACCATCTTTGCCTTAGCGTCGTGAATAGCATCCTGCAAAGGCTGCACTTTCATCAACATTCCCGGGCCACCACCATAAGGTCTATCATCGACCGTACGGTGCTTATCATGGGTGAACTCTCGAGGATTCCAATAATCCAGAGCTATTAGCCCTTTCTTTACTGCCCGCCCAACGACACCATGATCTTCTAGAGAGCGAAACATTTCAGGAAAAAGCGTAACCAGTCCAAAATGCATACATTCACATCTCTAAGCCAGTCACACCACATTGACCAGCAAGTTTCTATCTTTGCACCACTTAAAGAACTAATCCCTTATGCCAGAACTGATTTACAGAACTGATTAAGTAGTGCCTATATAAAAACGCCCCGCAAGTACCGCAATCAGCGCTTTACAAACTAAAACTCCGGATCCCAATCAACTTCAATGGATCCTGCTTCCAGATCTACCGCCAAGACAACCTGATCTGGCAAGTAAGGAATTAATCGCTCCCTACCGTCCAAGCTATCCTTACACTTTTTTACTACCAAAACATCGTTAGATCCGGTTTCAATCAAATGATCAACACGACCAAGTAAAACCTTCTCTTCTACATCAGACCCTGAAGCAAATACTTTCAGACCTTGAAGCTGATGCCAGTAGTAATCACCGCTAGGCAGTTCCGGCAATTCTTCTCGAGGTACAGAAATCAACGAACCACAATACTGCTTAGCCTCATCGCGATCATGACACCCCTTTAACTGGGCGACCAGACCATTGCCATGAGCTTTGCAGCTAAGCACGGTTACCGATCCGTTCTTGCTGCCACCTTCGAGAGTCCAATTTTTATATTGGCAAATATTTTCTTTAGGCTGAGTATAGGAAAACACCTTCACCCAACCCTTAACACCGTATACCGAGGTAATCTTACCCATTACAGCTTTTTCTGTAGCTTTGCTCATGAGTAATTATTTCCAGCCGGTATCAATGTTAGCTTTCCAGACTACTTAAACGGCCTTACGCAGCTTTAGCAGACTCTTTCAAAAGTGTCTTAACTCGGTCAGAAGTCTGAGCACCTTTATCTAACCAGTGCTGAACACGGTCAGAATCAACTCTTAAACGTTCTTCCTGGCCACGTGCCAAAGGATTGAAAAAACCAACACGTTCCAAATAACGACCATCACGTGAAGAACGGCTGTCTGTAACTGTTAGATGATAAAATGGGCGCTTCTTAGAGCCACCACGAGATAAACGGATAGTAACCATTCGTTGTAAATCCTGATTCCAGTTAAAAAATTCCCACACCACACCCGCAAAGCAGGATGACGGCGCTCGAAAGGGCGCATATTCTAGAGCATTACTCTAGAATTGAAAACACTAATTTCTGTTTTTTTACAATATCGCAATAATTCAGAGCGCCCTGCTGCGATTTCCAGTTTTTCTTAACACTTAAAACGGTCCACCGCCGCCTGGAGGCATCATTCCTTTCATCCCCCTCATCATCGACGCCATACCGCCTTTAGAAGAAAATTTCTTCATCATCTTTTGCATTTGCTTGTGCTGCTTTAACAGACGATTAATATCTTGAATCTGCGTACCTGAACCTGCCGCTATACGACGTTTTCTAGAATTGTTAACAGTATCAGGGAAGCGACGTTCTTTGGGCGTCATCGAGGATATAATCGCTTCCATCTGCCCTAAAGACTTATCATTAACTTGCTGTTGTGCAGCCTCTGCCATCTGCCCCATACCCGGCAACTTATCCAGCAAATTACCAACACCACCCATGTTTTTCATTTGTTGCAACTGGTCGCGAAAATCTTCTAAATCAAAGGATTTACCCTTTTTGATCTTTTTAGTAAGTTTTTCAGCTTTCTTCTTATCAAGATTACGCTCAGCCTCTTCAATCAGAGTCAGAACATCACCCATCCCCAAAATTCGAGAAGCCAAACGATCCGGATAAAACGGCTCTAATGCATCGACTTTTTCACCCATCCCCATAAACTTGATAGGCTTGCCGGTAATATGGCGCACAGACAATGCCGCACCACCACGGGAGTCGCCATCAGCTTTTGTCAGAATAACACCCGTCAATGGCAGAGCCTCATCAAAGGCCTTCGCAGTATTTGCTGCATCCTGCCCCGTCATAGAGTCAACAACGAATAAGGTTTCTACCGGAGTAATCGCCTGATGCAACTCTTTAATCTCAAGCATCATTTCATCATCTATAGCCAATCGACCCGCTGTATCGACAATCAAGACATCGCAAAAGGTTTTCTTGGCTTCAGATATCGCTGCATTAGCAATATCGATTGGTTTCTGATCAGTGGTGCTCGGGAAGAAGTTCGCTCCCACCTCTCCAGCCAATGTTTCAAGCTGCTTGATCGCCGCAGGACGATAAACATCCGCACTCACAACCATTACCTTTTTCTTTTCCCGCTCAGACAAGTAACGAGCCAGCTTGGCAACAGAGGTAGTCTTACCCGCACCCTGTAAACCCGCCATCAAAACAACAGCCGGAGGTTGGGCATTTAAACTCAAGCCTTCTGACTGAGCCCCCATCATTTCAACCAGCTCAGCATTCACTATCTTAATAAATGCCTGACCGGGCGATAAGCTACGCATGACTTCATAACCAATCGCGCGCTTTCTAACCTGCCCAATAAATTGTTTAACGACTGGCAAAGCCACATCAGCCTCAAGCAATGCCATTCGAACTTCTCTCAAAGTTCCTTTAATATTATCTTCAGTTAAGCGGGCTTTGCCGGTAACTTTTTTAAGACTCTCTGATAAGCGATCGCTCAGATTTTCAAACATGTTTAATCTCTATATTATTGCTATGTAATTGCAAACGGCGCATTATAACCATTTAACAGCCATAAGTTGAACATCAAGCTAAATAATGAATATCTTTGTACTCAGTTTTTTGTCGGTCGGACTGTATTTCACAGGGACAATCTATCAAACCCTCGTGTATCTCAGAAAAATTAATGCCAAGCACTTCATCTCCCTTTTAATCGGAGCCAGTGCGGCAAGCTTGCAGCTAATAGTTACTTTAGAGCAAACCTTCCGTGACAACTACGCCGCCTTTAGCTTCTCAAACTCAGCATCACTTATCGCCTGCGTTATTGTTATCGGGCTTTTATTGGCATCCAGCAGAAAACCACTCCAAGCAATTTTTCTTGCCGTTTACCCTTGCGCTGCACTTAGCGTAATCACCCTACTCGCCTTTAACGACAGCAGCCAATCATTCTCACCACAAAGCAGCGGCATCTTTATACACGTTATATTATCACTCATTGCCTACAGCGTCTTTTCGATTGCCGCCGTACAAGCATTACTTGTTCATATGCAGAACAACAACCTAAAGAAGCGAAACCACACTATACTAATGCGCAATTTGCCGCCACTCCTGACCATGGAGAACTTACTGTTTGAAATGCTATGGAGCGGCACTATCCTGCTTGCTCTTGCCATTCTCGCCGGTTTCATTTTTGTCGATGACCTATTCGCTCAACACTTGGCACACAAAACCGTTTTATCAATTCTTGCTCTGCTCACATTCTCTGCACTACTCGCAGGCAGAAAAATTTATGGCTGGAGAGGAATCACAGCCAGCAAATGGACACTTTGGGGCTTTAGCCTTCTAATGCTAGGTTTTTTCGGTAGCAAGCTAGTTCTTGAAACAATAAGCAAATAACCCGACAACCTTCATATAAACGGTAAACAACATTGAACGACGCCTCTATACCTTCTCTATTACTATTTCTGCTTTTTCTAATCATTTTATCTGGTTTTTTCTCTAGCTCAGAAACTGGCATGCTGTCGCTCAATCGCTACAGACTTAAACACCTAAAGAAAAATGGCCATAAAGGCGCGGAGAAAGCCAGCAATCTACTAGATCGAACCGATCAATTAATTAGCGTCATCCTAATTGGAAACAACTTTGTAAACATACTAGCCTCGTCAATAGCAACGGTCATTGCCATTCGACTATGGGGTGACGCAGGCATCGCAATTGCAACCGCAATCTTGACGCTAGTTATACTAATTTTTGCTGAGATAACACCTAAAACCATTGCAGCCTACCACCCGGAAAAGGTTGCCTTTCCCGCCGCACACATACTAAAACCTCTACTAAAGCTACTCTACCCAGCTGTCTGGTCAGTTAACCTTGTTACTAATTTCCTATTAACAAAACTCGGCTTTAGTACAAACGGAGAAGAAGAAAACCACC
>NZ_LWFZ01001312.1:0-780 GCF_001635225.1 Oleiphilus sp. HI0086 | reverse complement strand
AGAGCAATTCATGGCGTTGAGGTGAGCAAAATTTCTAGCGTCACATTTTATCTTCAGTCGTATGATACAGAAGCACATCGTGACCGATATTTTGAGCAAATTCACGATTTAGAAACGTTAGTCTTAGAGTATGGTATGTCACGTCTGAAATTAATTAGCGGTTTGCTTAAACAGCATCGATTGCTTTCAATTCAATCCTATCGATATCTTTCGATCAACCATTTCCAGGCGTTATCGCCACCTTGCCCTATTTGTTTCGCACTGAGCGTATGGCTAATGCTTATGTTTACATTAACGTCTCACTTCCACAGTGCTAAGGTGCTGGAGAAAAGCTTAGAAGAGATGACCCCTCTGTTCCTTAAACAAACCGGATGGGCTGGTTGCTACACGCTTATACAACGACTCGTCAAAGCATTCACTATCGTTCCCTTATTTGAAAGTCATGCGCTCCGTCACTTTATTGTACCTCGTGCATTCGATGCTTTGCTCTATGCCCTGCTTCGATATGCTATTCATTTTCAACAAACTTTGAACACAAAGGATTTTGAGTACTCGCAGACCTACAGGCTAAAACACGGTGATGAATACGAGACCGAAGATCTAGTATCGATCGCCTCATTTTCTGGATCTGCAGACGAGTTATCATTCTGTTTATCCAAAGAAGATGTACTAAATAAGATCAAAGCATTAGATTGGCCGGCAATAGAAGCTTGCAAATGTGGTCTATTTCAACAAGAGTACCGTTCTTTAGCCCCTCCCATGTTGACAGTGTTTAATGAT
>NZ_LWFZ01001311.1:0-877 GCF_001635225.1 Oleiphilus sp. HI0086 | reverse complement strand
GAAACAGCTCAAGACAGCATGGTCAGTCCCTGAGGGGAAAAACATTATCATGCTGCCTGGAAGGCTAACTCGAATTAAAGGCCATCAAGTACTAATAGAAGCACTGGCTAAATTGCCCCATCGTAACTTTTACTGCTTGTTCGTTGGCGACGAGCCTGGAAAAGATGCATATAAACAAGAACTGGAAGCCTTGATCGCTGAAAAAGGTTTGCAAGCTCACGTCAAGTTAACCGGAAACTTCGACAACATGCCAGCAGCCTATGCGCTGGCTGATCTGGTAATTTCAGCCTCCGTCAAGCCGGAATCCTTCGGTCGTACTGCCTGCGAAGCTCAAGTGATGCAACGCATGGTAGTTGCTACAAACCACGGAGGTAGTCAGGAGACAATCTCCCCTCCCTATAAAAGCCTGATGTGTAAACCTCGCGACTCCAGTTCTATGGCGGCGGCTATTGAACGAGCCCTGGCATACAGTAAAGACGAACGCACAAGGCAAGGCATTGAAGCGGCAGCCTTCGTCAAAGAAAACTTCTCTCTTTCACAAATGTGCCGAGACACCATCGCCCTGTATGAATTAGAATTGTCTTAGCTAGAACGCCACCCAAACGATTCAAGGAACTTGAAATCATGCCGAATATAGAGTCCTCTCAAAACGGCCAGCATTATTGGCTCTATGATAGTGAATGTTTTTCGGACATATCCAGCGAGCTCTTTGAATCAGGCTATTGGAAAAAGCTCAATGCCGTTAATGGACAAGAGTCTGGACGTGGAACAACCTGGTTTATCCAACACAAGTCTCATTCACTGGTGTTAAGACATTATCTGCGCGGCGGCATGATGAGTACAATCAGCAACGACCACTACCTTTTTAAAGGCTGGC
>NZ_LWFZ01001310.1:0-1855 GCF_001635225.1 Oleiphilus sp. HI0086 | reverse complement strand
CTTGATCGAAGAGCGAAGTATTCAAGGTGTGCCTAGTGTTTACTTGAATGGTGAAGTATTCGCTAACGGTAAAATTGACCAGGCAGTCCTACTAGAGAAATTGATGGCTAAATACCCCGACATCACTCAGGCAGCAGAGCCTGCTGAAGCACTACCTGTTCAGGATGTTGTTGTGATTGGTGGTGGCCCGGCAGGTGCAGCATCAGCGGTGTATAGTGCTCGAAAAGGTTTGAAAGTAGCGATCATCGCAGATCGGATTGGTGGACAGGTGAAAGACACTATGGGGATCGAAAACCTGATCTCTGTGCCTAAAACAACCGGCCCGGAATTGTCTACGGCTTTGGAGCAGCATATTAAAGAATATGACGTGACCGTCAGAGAACACTTACGAGTCGCGAACATCGAGAAAGGCCAGGGGGGTGAAAACCATAAGATTGAACTCTCTTCGGGTGAAGTGATCGAAACCAAGACGGTGATTGTTGCGACCGGTGCAAAGTGGAGAGAGCTTGGCATTCCTGGCGAGAAGGAAAACATAGGTCAAGGTGTTGCTTACTGCCCGCACTGTGACGGACCGTTCTTTAAAGGTAAGGATGTTGCTGTTATTGGTGGCGGAAATTCAGGTGTTGAAGCGGCTTTGGATTTAGCTGGTATCGTAAAATCTGTCACAATCTACGAGTTTATGCCTGAATTAAAGGCTGACAAAGTCTTGGTTGAGCAAGCTAAAAAACGTGAGAATATTACTATTCTGCGTAATGTAGCGACCAAAGAAGTCTTGGCTGAAGGTGGCAAGGTTGTTGCCTTAGCATACGAAGATCGTGATAGTGGTGAAATTAAGCGCCAGGAATTATCAGGCATTTTCGTCCAAATAGGCTTGGTGCCCAATAGTGGCTTCCTGGAAGGCATTGTAGAAATGAACGCCTATGGCGAGGTAATTGTAGACGCCAAAGGTCAGACTGACGTACCAGGAATCTTTGCCTGCGGTGACGTGACGACCGTGCCTTATAAACAGATCGTGATCGCTATGGGGGAAGGTGCCAAAGCTTCTCTTGCAGCCTTTGACTACTTGCTAATGCAAGGCTAGCCTAAAAAAGCCAGTCCCAGGTATATTGAGCCAATTGGGGCTGGCTTTGTTTTACTAGCGGTAAATCTTCTCTAGACTTTACTTTCTGCTCTGTTATGTTTGTATCAGACCATGACATAGCCAAGCAGACCCTTAATGAAAATTATTGAGCCCAATCTCTGTAATTGTGAATCCTTAGTGGATTTGATCTATGCAGAAACCTCCAAGAATCTTGATGAGCGATTTGTTCGCGCGGTCGGCAAGTTATTAAATCCCGGTTATGTCCGTTTATGTCTTGGGGATTATAGACTCAGTACTGAGCTTGTCGTGCTCGCCACTTATCAGCCAGTCTCTGGTGCTAAATCCGAATCAAAGGTTTCACTTAATACCAAGGCTCTAGCAGAGCCGGAAACGGTATTTCCGATACATTTGAGTACCGGGCAAGAAATTAGCATGTTGCTGGATATAGAGCCGAAAGTCAGTTTGATCAATCAAGTCGTTCAGCTCATCGCGGTTTATGTTAATCAACATGGCCATTTAAATCGATCTAATAAAGACCAGCTTACAGCTTTAAAAAATCGCCGCTCCTTTGATCTCGAATACACGCAATTAACCGATAATGCTAAGTCGAATGATGAGAATGTTATTGCTGTATTGGATATAGATCATTTTAAGTCAGTGAATGATCGCTTTGGGCATGTTATTGGCGATGAAACCTTAATTGCTGTTGCCAACTTGATGAAAGATTTTTTTGAGCGTGATGATTATCTTTATCGCTTTGGTGGTGAAGAATTT
>NZ_LWFZ01001309.1:0-895 GCF_001635225.1 Oleiphilus sp. HI0086 | reverse complement strand
TTCGGGAATATAGAGACTCTGACTATGAGAACATTACGTTTGACCACGCTTGATAATCAGCGTCAGCGTTTAGAGCGGGAAATAATAGAAACGAAGAAAAAGATTGTAGCAGCTAATGAGGGCGCGTTTCCTGACCTGGGTTTAGTTAAGCAATTGAGAGATTCTATTGAGCGAAATATGCAACTTATTTCAATGATTGATCAGCATCGACCCGCAAGAATCTCTAAGCTGAAAGCGAAGGTGATTTAGGGTAAGTGTAAAACTTACCCTGATTCACAAAAACAATTACTGTCGCTCAGGAATAGCCGTTCCCTGAAAGATAAACAGCGGTGTGGGCGATGTGTAAATGACGTTGTCATCCTCGTCTAAGAGTGGCTCTCCATCTTCATCTGTCTGGGCAATATACTCATAGCCAGGGTCTTCATAACTGTTAGCGGGGACAGCGACGTTATTTTCCTGATCTTCTTCACTTTGCAGCTCAAAAAGGTCTTTCGAAACATTGTAACTTTCACAGCTCGTTGGATTGTAGATGAGTTGCTCGCGTGTCGGGTTGGGGTTGTCGTCGCCCTGAGGTATTTCTGTTTCTCTATCATCTTCTAAAGCTTTGTAGATGGCAGTACTGAACTTCGATACATAGACGCGAATTTCTGCATTAGGGTAGTCTACCTCTACTTTTAAGCGCTGCAAGTCTGTCAGCGCATCATTACTGCCATCGCCAATTGTGAATGAGTTGGAGATGACAGTATTTCGCTCGTCGGCTTCATCGTGCTCTGTTAGTGAGTCACCATCATCGTCAATAAGGTCGAAGCAAGCAGGGTGCTCGATTTCTTTGGTAATCGAGCCGTCAGGGCATGTGACGACATTTTCTTCATCATCATCGAGGCATGTTTGATTT
>NZ_LWFZ01001308.1:0-805 GCF_001635225.1 Oleiphilus sp. HI0086 | reverse complement strand
CTCGGTTTAATCGCCTTTCCAACTAGCTTAAAGCCTCGAACAATATCTTTTTCAAAAACGGGCACCCCCGGCGGAGGCGCATCACCTTTTGCTTTTTCACGCATAAAGCGCTTAACAATACGATCTTCGAGTGAATGAAAGCTAATAACAACTAAACGGCCACCGACTGCTAAACTCTCACTTGCTTCGTCCAGCAATCGCTCTAAATCACTCAATTCATCATTAACTTTAATTCGAATAGCCTGAAACACCCTGGTCGCCGGGTGCTTATGTTTTTCCCAAGACGGGTTCGCGTCCTTCACTATTTTCGACAGTTTTGCAGTCGTATCAATTTCCTGACCCAGCAATGCCTCTTTGATACCTCTAGCTATTTTCCTAGCAAACTTTTCTTCGCCATAATCGAAAAATACCTGAACCATCTCTTTCTCATCGACCTCTTTGATCCACTGTGCGGCACTCACTCCGCGCGTGGTATCCATCCGCATATCTAGCGGACCATCATTCATAAAACTGAAGCCTCTCTCAGCATTATCAAGCTGCGGAGATGACACACCCAAATCCGCTAACACGCCCGAAACTTTCTCTTGCCCACAAACTCTCAAATGCTCACGAATATCTGCGAAGGAGCCGTGCACAATCGAAAATCGCTCTTCATCAACAAATCGACTCTGTGCCGCAGATATTGCTTCCAAATCTTTGTCAATAGCGATCAACGAGCCATCTTTATCCAAAGCTTCTAGTATTTTTGAGCTATGCCCACCACGACCAAAGGTTGCATCAACATAGGCACCTGAAGAATTCGTCA
>NZ_LWFZ01001307.1:0-1462 GCF_001635225.1 Oleiphilus sp. HI0086 | reverse complement strand
GATCTACAGACGAGATGAAATACCCTTTTGATGGAACAAGCTTTTCCCTTAGGAATTTGTATCTATTAGTTTCCTGTCTATTTATCTGCCTTATCGGCAGCCCTGCTTTTTCTGCCGGGCTTGATATCACGCCAATTAAAGCCCCTCTTCCCTTTATCCAAGAGGCTTTCCCGAATGCCAGCTCGATTTCTGAAAAAACTGGCGACCCTCAAATCAAAACGATTTTCCAAGACGAGCAAGTCATTGGCTACGCCTTTGAAACAGATGATGTCGCGCGTATTCCTGCCTACTCCGGTGAACCCGTCAATACACTTGTGACGTTGGATACTCAAGGAACAATCATTTCTGCCAATGTTCTGGAACATCATGAACCTATCTTGCTGGTAGGAATTCCAGAGCAAGATTTATGTGACTTTACGGACCAATACCAAGGGCTAAAAGTTAACACCAAGGTAAAAGTCGGCACGGGAACAGAAGAGAACACCGAGTATCTCGATGGCGTATCCGGTGCAACCGTCACTGTGATGGTGATGAACATGGGGATTATTCGCGCCGCCAAC
Source organism: Oleiphilus sp. HI0086 (assembly GCF_001635225.1). Lineage (NCBI taxonomy): Bacteria > Pseudomonadati > Pseudomonadota > Gammaproteobacteria > Oceanospirillales > Oleiphilaceae > Oleiphilus > Oleiphilus sp. HI0086. The sequence goes on along the minus strand of NZ_LWFZ01001307.1, from coordinate 902 downwards.
GAAGTGGCGATCGCGCATGGCATCATCGAAGCCTCTGAATTTGCCTCACAGGCTGCGGCCACGATTAATCAAGAAGTCTACCAGCCTTCCGACTGGCAGACCCTGACAGGCAACGGTGCGATCCGACGTTTCCATTTGAACAATTCCAAAGTCGATGATGCTTTCATGGCAACTGAAGCTGCGGACCAGGCAGCCCCGCTTGAAGAAAAAGAAGACACTTTTGTCGATCTATATTATACGCAATTGAATATCCCGACAGTCGGCCGTTCACTCTTAGGTGACGGTGAATATGAATGGATGATGGAGCAACTAAAGCCCGGCGAGCATGTAATAGGTTTACTCGGAAACGGCTATTCCTTTAAAGGCTCTGGCTATGTTCGCGGAGGAATATTTGACCGAATCGTCATTCACCAAGGTAAAAATGAGTTCAGCTTCAGGGATACCGAACAATACCGAATTAACGACCTATATGCTGCGGGTACGCCGCACTTTAAAGAAATGTCGCTGTTCATTGTCAGCGAGCATCATAAGTTTGACCCCGGACAACCCTGGCAAGTCGAGCTACTTATTCGCCGCCAGACAGGCCCTATTGAAGGCGTCTTTACCAGTTTTAAACCAGAGTATGCCGCACTCGAAGAGTTTTTAATTAGGCCTGAACCGCCAGAAATCTAAGAAGAAAAAGCGCTATGGGAACAGGTTTGGGAAGATAAGAGTACGGCAACGAAACTGCTGGTCTTCAGCATGTTGGTTCTCACCCTTGTATTATTCATACAAGATTGGTTAGTTAAGTTCCCTCGCTTTATGCACTATTTCAGAATTGGCTTCCTTCTTTATACAGTAGGGTTTATTGGCTGGTACTGTAAGGGACAGCTGTCCGTTGTCAATGTACTTACCTTCGTTCA
>NZ_LWFZ01001306.1:0-429 GCF_001635225.1 Oleiphilus sp. HI0086 | reverse complement strand
AAGACAGTAAATTAACGCCTCGAATCACCGAAACCGCCAAAGCTCTTTGGTATATATACCTCGGGCTAACAGTCGCTTGCGCGCTATCTTACTGGGCCGCTGGAATGACCCTGTTTGACGCCATAGGCCATAGTTTTTCGACCATCGCCATCGGCGGCTATTCAACCCATGATGCCAGTATTGGCTATTTCGATAATAGCGTAATTGAACTAATCGCCATCTTCTTTATGTTTATCGCCGGGGTTAATTTCGCGCTGCATTTCACTGCATGGCGAAGCAATAGCTGGCGAACGTACTTTATGGACCCCGAGTTCCGCTTTTACGCATCGCTCATGTTGATCGTAACCATTATTACGATCGCAACGCTTTACTTCACCGATACTTATAGCTTCTCTGACTCTATGATTCGAATCGCCTTCATGCCACCGC
>NZ_LWFZ01001305.1:0-1285 GCF_001635225.1 Oleiphilus sp. HI0086 | reverse complement strand
AGGTCTCGCATTGATCACTTTCCACTGAGGCATCATCAGGATTCTGCTTGGGTCTGATGATTTGAGTGTAGATACCCTTATTTTGAAGTCCTTCAACCCAGTACTTCAAGGTATTGGCAACGCCATTTACTTCAGGGTAGTAGGTTTCAGTAACAATGCTCACCTTGATTTTTGTCATATCAATACATACTTGGATTTGTACAATTTATGTACAAACTATTCATGTTTGAAGTGACAGTTTGGTGACAAAAGGATGATGGTTTGATGACTTAGGGGCTTTGCCAGAACAGTAGAGTTCTGGGTGTCGCCACAAAAGTACTTATTGAAACTATCTTAAGGGCGAATAAAGTGTGCCCGGTTATGCTTATTCCATCGGGCTTGCTAAGGAATCAAGTAATTCGTTGATCTCTCGTTTAAGTGAGTCATCTTCAATTTTATTGGCGCTAACTTTAGCGTTTTGCAGGTTTTTGATTGCTTCCTCAGTCTGGCCGAGCTCGACCTGCAAGNTCGCCATTGAGTATGCCACTGAAGACATATGGTCTTTTGAATTAATATCGACAGACTTCTTTAGGGCCTTTTCATAAATGGCTATCGCATCGCTTAAGTCTTCTGAAAAGTCAGCTAATGTTTCCCATTGAACAGGGTGATCCTTATCTGTATCTTCATTATCTAGACAGATCGCCTTGAGTTCAGAGTAGAGCGAATCAAAGGTTTCTTGGTCATCTTTTTTCGCTGCTGCCATTAGCTTTTCTGCAAGCCCGTGGACGGCTTTATATATCTTGGTGTTCATCATTTCTTTTTACCTTTGAGTCACGCTGCCTTAGGGTTTACTGTCTAATATTCCTGTTGAATCGAATTGCCATCAGGTGAAACGGCTTTAGCAGTGATTTCCACGTAGATAGTCATAATGTTATTCGCAACCAGTTCATCGATATGGCTCATCAAAGAGGGCAGCTGAATTTCCACAGCCGCTTCTTCTGATTGACCAAACTTACAATCAAAACCCCAATATTTAGTGCCAGAAGGTAGAGGCTTCTTACGTTCCTTTTTGAGAAACTTTCTGATGTCATGTTTTACTGAGTCGACAACGCGAGGCACTTTGATTTTTGGGTGAGCTAATTGATAAGTTTTTTTCATCGGAAGTCCTGCTTGGGTGAGCGCCGTTTGCGCTAGAGAGTTTAAACTGTGGGCAGTGTAATGTTTATGCCGACATTCTACCATGACTTTGACATTTAGCTTGGATTCCTGGGTGTGTGGCCTCCAGCTTAGGGCATACTCATCTTGT
>NZ_LWFZ01001304.1:0-635 GCF_001635225.1 Oleiphilus sp. HI0086 | reverse complement strand
TTTTATATAGTCATCCATGAACAAAGACTTGCAGCCAAATTGGTCATATGACCTCGAATCAAAAATTTCGACATCACGCAACACACCGTACTTTTCAAGAAGCGCACTGACAGTTTCTGCATCCTTCGTCGTTACAACAACAACATTCGAATTGTTATTTATTAAGTCTATGAAGCCATTAGCACCTTCATAAAAGTGATTTAAATCAAGCCATTCATCCCAGAAATGATTTCTAACAACTTGTCGCGTAGCAAAAAATCTATCCTGGAAAACCCTAGCTTCGTCTCCTGCTTCATTTGGCAACATATCTAGAAATTGGACGTCCTTCTCTTCGTCCAAACACTTTAATAGATAATAGTAATTCCACGCGGGACCAATATGACAACGCTGTTCGAGAAACCTCCTGCAATGCTCACTATTCAAGTCTACGTCAGAAAGTTTCTGAGATTTTTTAGTCGCAAGCATAGCCATAGCATATGCTTCTTTAGCCGAATCTACGATTACACCATCAAAGTCCAGAAATATAACACTCTCATTTTGAGTTTTAGACTCATTGCTCTGATAAATCCCCATTAAATCACGAGCAATTTCATAGTCTTCGTATTCATCTATATCGATGCCCGCAATCTTGGAAA
>NZ_LWFZ01001303.1:0-855 GCF_001635225.1 Oleiphilus sp. HI0086 | reverse complement strand
AGGCTAGGCGACTATCAATAAGAGGAGCATGTTTTACCGTAAGTAAGCAAAGATATCTGGAGATAAAACTTTTTCCAAGTATTTGTCCGTTGATTGCATCTTCGTTCGAAAAGTAAATACTAAGNTTCTCGTTGGAAACAACTAAGGAAGTGATAGCAAAGCGAGAGCGAAGCAAAGCTCGACTTAGCAGATGGTAAAAACCAGCTAGTGTGCATATCAAGCAGATAGAAACTTTTAGCGGCAGATAAATTTCGTGAGTAAGGCTAAGAAAAATAGCCGCGGCATACGGGAGCAAAATTACTCCCGCAAGTAACTTGGACGGTATAAACTGAACTTTAGTCTGGCTGAACACGGTCAAGAATAATCTTAACTATGCGAGCGTGATCCGGGTCTTCTGGTGCTCCGTTACGCATAAACCAAGCAAAAAGATCGGGGTCTTCACAATCTAATAAGTTTCTAAAACGGGCTTGGTCATCTTCAGGAAGAGTAGAGTAGGCCTCTTTCAAGAATGGCACTAACAGCACATCAAGTTCGAGCATTCCTCGGCGGCTATGCCAAAACAATCGGTTGAATTCAGCCCTTTTCGTTTCATCGAGCTGGCTTGTTTCTTGGGTGTCATTTGCTGAGTTTTGCGAAGGCTGATCCGACATTGAGTTATCCAATTGTTTGCAGAGGCTGCATTATAGTGCTTGCTTTGGGTACACTCAAGAACAGAGCGTCGTTGTGGTGTAAGATATAAGCTGAATGACTCCGGCTACGCATCGCCGTGGTTAATTAGTGTATATTTAACTGAATAATGAATTTAGAGGCTTATTGATGTCTTGGCAGGTCTACATGATCCGAACATCCTGTGGA
>NZ_LWFZ01001302.1:0-28606 GCF_001635225.1 Oleiphilus sp. HI0086 | reverse complement strand
TTGAGGTAATTTTCATATAGAACATTATGAATAAACCCGGTGTAACCCTTCCAGTTATCTTCTTCCATCGGATCAGATAACGCAGCATGCCATACAAAGTTTTCATTTTCTTCTGCTAGCTTGTCATACTCGTCCTGATAAAACATTTCTCTCAAGCTTCGAGCACCATACCAGAATGACATCTTACGCTTAGACTCAAGTCGCTTAAGCTGATCAAAAATATGTGAACGCATCGGGGCCATACCCGCACCGCCACCAACAAATACCATTTCGTTGTCAGTATCTTTAGCAAAGAACTCACCAAATGGCCCGTAAACATCGATGGTATCGCCCTTCTTAAGATTGAATACGTAAGATGACATTATCCCTGGAGGGTGGTTCGTTCCTGGAGGAGGCGAAGCGATACGAATGTTGAACTTAACAAGCCCTTTTTCTTCAGGATAGTTTGCCATTGAGTAAGCTCGTATAACGTCTTCTTTAACAATTGACTTATACTGCCACAAGTTGAATTTATCCCAGTCTTCGCGATATTCGTCTTGAATTTCAAAGTTTTTATAATCAACTTCGTGAGGTGGACACTCAAGCTGAACATAACCACCAGCGCGAAAGTCAACGTTCTCGCCCTCTGGCAACTTAAGAACCAGTTCTTTAATGAAAGTAGCTACGTTGTCGTTTGATTCAACAGTACAAACCCACTTCTTAACGCCAAATACTTCTTCGTCAACTTCGACTTTCATGTCCTGTTTCACAGGAACCTGACAAGCGAGTCTCCAGCCTTCACCTTCTTCACGCTTGGTAAAGTAAGCTTTTTCAGTTGGAAGCATAGAGCCACCACCTTCTAAAACTTTACACTTACACTGCGCACATGTACCACCGCCACCACAAGCTGATGATAGAAATAGGCCTTCAGAAGCAAGCGTTTGAAGTAGCTTTCCTCCTGCCGGGGTTTTAATAGTGTTGTCAGGATCTTCGTTTATCAAGATAGAGACGTCACCACTACTCACTAATTGTTTTCTTGCGATCAGTATGATGGCTACAAGTGACAGTACAATCACCGTAAACATCACCACACCGAGTACTATTTCTGCATTCATATTAATACCTTATCTATCTACCCAGTGTTAATTAAAGCGAGATACCAGAGAACGACATAAAACCTAGTGACATCAAGCCTACAGTGATAAAGGTAATACCCAAGCCACGCAGACCTTCAGGCACATCACTGTACTTGAGCTTTTCTCGGATACCGGCCAATGCGACGATCGCAAGAGCCCAACCGACACCAGCACCCAAGCCATAGACCGTGCTCTCAGCAAGATTATAATCACGCTCAACCATAAATAGAGATGCACCCATGATCGCACAGTTTACTGTGATCAATGGTAGGAATACCCCAAGAGCGTTATACAGATCCGGGAAGTACTTATCCAAAACCATTTCTAGAATCTGTACCAAAGCAGCGATAACACCAATGTAAGTTAACAAACCCAAGAAACTCAGGTCTACATCAGGATAGCCCGCCCAAGCCAAGGCTCCATCTTTTAGAAGGTAGGTATAAATAAGATTATTTACAGGAACAGTGATTGCCAATACAACGACTACGGCAATACCTAGACCGGTTGCAGCTTGAATCTTCTTAGAAATCGCAAGGAAGGTACACATTCCCAAAAAGAATGCCAAAGCCATATTTTCAACAAATACAGCCTTAACAAATAGGCTTAAATAATATTCGATCATTAGAACGCCTCCTTAACAGAGTGAGACGAGATTTTGTAATCAGCAGGCTCTACCTGGTCTTTCTTCCATTGCCTTAAGCCCCAAATAAGCAAACCGATGATAAAGAAAGCACTTGGAGGAAGCAGCAACATACCATTAGGTACATACCAGCCACCATTGTTAACGGTAGGCATAAGCTCGATGCCAAACAACATGCCTGAACCAAACAATTCACGTACAAAAGCGACTAATAGCAAAATAACGGCATATCCTAAACCATTACCTATGCCATCCAGGAAACTCATGCCTGGGCCATTTTGCATTGCAAACGCTTCAGCACGCCCCATTACGATACAGTTCGTGATAATCAAGCCCACAAAAACTGAAAGCTGCTTACTAAGTTCATAGGCATAGGCCTTGAGAACCTGATCAACAACAATTACCAACGAAGCAATGATAGTCATTTGAACAATGATTCGTATGTTCGAAGGTATTTGGCTACGAATTACGGATACAAACAAGTTAGATAGGCCACATACTGCACATACAGCCAAGCCCATAACAACCGATAGCTCCATACTAGTGGTAACGGCTAACGCAGAACAAATACCTAAGATTTGAAGTGCGATAGGGTTATTGCTAAAAACTGGTTCAAAAAGAACTTTTTTTGCTGTTACATCACTCATTCTTAAGCTCCTTCACGCAAGCGATTCAGGTACTTTTGGAATCCCTGCTCGCCAGTCCAATATTGAATAAGGTTAGTCACACCCACACTAGTCAAAGTAGCACCAGATAGACCGTCTACCATGTATTCGGCATCAGCTCGACTTTTATCAACTGCGCCTTTAATCAAGCCAAGCTTTGGCTGATCGCTAGACGCGAAGTCGTAGACCTTTTTACCCGGCCAAATCGCTTTCCAGCGCGGATTATCAACCTCACCACCCAAGCCAGGAGTCTCGGCATGCTCATAGAAGCCAAGCCCAACGACTGTATTAGCATCGCCCTCCAAAGCCAAGAAACCATGCAGTGTCGACCATAAGCCATAACCGCTTACAGGAAGAATGATCGTTTCAATCTTTCCGGCATCTTCAACCAAGTAGATCTTGGCGAACTTAACTCTACGCTTGATACCTGCAACGTCGTCAGCTCGCGAAAGAGTTGTTGAAAAGGCTGGATCTTTAGCCGCTTTTCTCTGGTCGTAATCAAGGACATTTTCCTTATTTACTGCAGACGCCTCGACATATTCACCGCTATCCAAGTCAACCAACATTGGCTTAATCGCAGAGAAGGCATTCTCAATTTCAGTCGCCGAAGCGCCCTCAACCAATAAGCCTGCGGCAGCCAAAATATTAGCTTTAAGGTTTAGCGCCTTGTTCTTCTCTTGTATTGGCTTTAACAGTACAACAGAGCCCGCTACTACAATCGAACAGACAATACAGAGCAAAAATGCAACCGTAATAGTTTTTCCTACCGTTTCTTTACTAGACACGTGCCAATCTCCTCTTGATATTCGCTTGCATTACCAAGTGGTCAATATATGGTGCGAACAGGTTAGCGAACAATATTGCCAACATCATGCCTTCAGGGAATGCAGGGTTAACAACACGTATTAAAACAACCATTACACCGATGAGCGCACCAAATACAAACTTACCTTGGTTAGTCATTGATGCGGATACTGGGTCTGTTGCCATAAAAAACATCCCGAACGCAAAACCACCAATAACAAGATGCCAATAAAAAGGCATTGCAAACATAGGGTTAGTGTCAGAGCCGATCATATTGAAGATAAGTGACATTGCTGTCATACCACCAAATACACCAACAACGATACGCCAGGAAGCAATTTTGGTTGCAAGCAATGCAAAACCGCCAATCATAATCGCTAGCGTCGAAGTTTCACCAATTGAGCCCTGAATAAAGCCTAAGAACGCGTCGACCCATGAAACTGATTGGTTAAGACCTTCAATTCCGCTGGCTGCAACAATGCTTAGAGGCGTCGCGCCACTAAAGCCGTCGACAGCAGTCCAAACTGCGTCGCCCGAAATCTCGGCAGGGTATGCAAAGAACAAAAACGCACGACCAGTTAAGGCTGGGTTCAAGAAGTTCTTGCCTGTACCGCCAAAAATTTCCTTACCAACAACAACACCAAAGGAAATACCTAGAGCAACCTGCCACAAGGGGATATCAGCTGGAACGATTAAGGTAAATAGTATTGAAGTAACAAAAAAGCCTTCGTTAACTTCATGCTTACGCACGGTGGCAAACAACACTTCCCAAAAACCACCCACTACAAACACTGTCAGGTAGATAGGTATATAGTATGCTGCGCCATATACGAAGTTATGAAGAATATTTGACGCATCATGGCCAATGAAAAACATGCTATGCCAATCGGTTGGTATAGTACCCAGCCCAGCCGCTATAGCAGTATTTGCCTGGAAACCGACGTTCCAAATACCAAAAAACATAGCAGGGAATGCGCACAACCAAACCGTAATCATAATACGCTTAAGGTCGAGACCATCTCTAACATGAGATGTGGTTTTGGTTACACTTGATGGCGAATAAAAAATGGTGTCAGCAGCTTCGTAAAGCGCATACCACTTCTCGTACTTGCCCCCTTTCTCGAAATGGGGCTCCATTTTATCTAAAACTGTTCTAAGTCCCATGATCAACCCTCAATTTCGATTCGAGTCAGATTCTCTCGTAGAATCGGACCGTACTCATACTTACCAGGACAAACATATGTGCAAAGCGCCAAATCTTCTTCATCTAGCTCTAAACAACCTAGAAGTTGTGCTTGCTCTGTATCACCTACAATCAGAGATCGTAGTAACTGAGTTGGCAAGATATCTAAAGGCATCACTTTTTCGTAAGCACCAACAGGAACCATTGCTCGATCACTACCATTTGTTGTGGTCGTAAAGTTGAACAATTTGGCAGGGTTAAGCTTAGAAAGGTAAATATTCATCACAGAGAACTTGTTGGCACCAGGAGATAACCAACCAATAAACTCACGCTCTTTTTGTTCATCAAGAACACTAACTTGCGAAGCATAGCGCCCTAAATAATCAACTGTAGCTCTTGCGGTCCGGCCACCAAAAACCGAACCTGAAATGGCTCTGGCAGAGGTTGAACTAAGTTCATTGCTCAGCAGCTCAGATATATTGGCACCAAATTGAGTTTTAACCAAGCGCGGTTTCTTAACAGAAGGGCCAGCAATAGAAACAATCCGCTCTACATACAGTTCGCCAGTCGTGAAAAGCTTAGCGATCGCGATGACGTCCTGATAAGAAATAGTCCATACACTCTTACTATCGCTTACAGGATCAAGGTAATGGATGTGTGTTCCGGCATTACCAGCAGGGTGCGGGCCAGAAAACTCTTGCTTTTCTACGCGCGCGATGGGTGGTAGTTCGATGTTAGAACCAGCTTTAGTACAAACAAAAACCTTACCTTCAGTAAGTTTTTCAATAATACTTAAACCTTGACTAAAAGCCTCACCTTCGCCCGACAACACTACTTCAGGATCAGCAGCTAATGGGTTAGTATCAATTGCGGTAACAAATATTGAATTTGGCTGAGCAGTCAACTCAGGCACTTTACTATAAGGCCTAGTTCGAAATGCTGTCCAGACGCCAGATTCAACCAGATTCGATACGACTTGTTCACGAGTAAGACTTCCAAGATCTGAAGCGGAGTATTTTGCAAACTCTACTTTTTCATCACCAGATTTCTCGATTACAATCGACTGGAATACGCGCTTTTCGCCACGATTTACTTCAATAACCGTCCCGCTAGCTGGTGCAGTAAATTTCACACCTTCGGTTTTCTTATCTTCAAAAAGAAGTTGTCCCTTAGCTACCTTGTCACCAACCTGAACAGACATGGTTGGCTTCATACCAACATAGTCAAATCCAACTATAGCAACCTTGCTAATGGAATTTCCTTGGGTGATGCTTTGTTCGGGAGAACCGGATATTGGAAGATCGAGGCCTTTTTTAATATTGACCATTAATCCTGCCTTCTCATCAGAATTTGTGAATTTTCCGCCACGTTAGAATTTGTTCTGTTGAGTGCCATACAGTTAAAGCATTACCACTCGATTGCGGCGAACCTAAAATCGTGGACAATTATAGTGAGCCATTTAACATATTGCTACACTACGCACCAAAATTTACTTATATTCTACCCATTTAAAGTGCCAACCTGCTTAAAAAATCAACCCTAGCGTTTTAGCGTACAAATATAGGAGCACTAGATACTACCAACTAGGTAGACAAGATAAGTAAAGTAGTAAAAGTCAGCTTATACAAGAAAGAAAATAAAGGCGCCAACTGAACAGTTAGCGCCTGAAGGAAATATTAGACTCTAGCTCTTAGGGAAGACAGGATATTCTATGCCAGCCATTTGGTTGGCAATACGCACAACCTGCGCACTATAACCAAACTCGTTATCGTACCAAACATAAAGAACCAAACGCTTACCGCTTACGATAGTTGCATTCGAATCTACAATACCAGCACGACGTGAACCAACAAAGTCAGTTGAAACAACTTCATCTGAAGTCAGATAATCAATCTGCTTAGCCAAATCAGAATGCAGGGAAATATTACGCAAATAAGCATTCACATCTTCAACAGATGTAGCTTTTTCGATATTCAGATTTAGAATAGCCATTGAGACATTCGGAGTTGGAACACGAATCGCATTACCCGTCAAACGACCTTCCATCTTTGGAAGTGCCTTTGAAACAGCTTTTGCGGCACCTGTTTCAGTAATAACCATATTCAACGGAGCGCTACGACCACGACGACTACCTTTGTGATAGTTATCAATCAAGTTCTGGTCATTTGTGTAAGAATGGACAGTCTCTACGTGGCCATCAATGACACCAAATTCATCATCAATCGCCTTAAGAACAGGCGTAATAGCATTAGTTGTACAAGATGCTGCAGACAAAATCTGATCATCGTTTGCGATATCACCGTTATTGATGCCATAAACGATATTCTTAATGTCACCCTTACCTGGCGCAGTTAGAAGCACCTTAGCAACGCCTTTAGACTCAAGATGTCTACCTAGACCAGCTTCATCTCTCCAGATACCGGTATTATCAATAACGATTGCATTATTGATTCCGTATTGCGTGTAGTCGACCTGATCCGGACCGCCAGAATAAATTACCTGGATAGCATTTCCGTTAGCGATCAATAGATTGTTTTCAGAATCGACCGTGATTGTACCTTCGAATGGGCCATGCACCGAGTCTCGACGAAGCAAGCTGGCGCGTTTCTCTAGATCGTTTTTAGCACCGCCATCGCGAACGACAATTGCACGTAAACGCAGATTATTTCCACCGCCCGCTTTCTCAATCAAAATACGCGCAAGTAAGCGACCGATTCGACCAAAACCGTACAACACGACATCTTTGGTATTTTCAGAAGCTGCTTTGCTAGCCTCTTCACTGTAGCCACCAACAACGTCGGATAACTCTGCTTTGACAAACTCTTCTAAACTAACATCATTGGTTTGTTCAGCAAAGCGAACGGCGAGCTTACCAACGTCAACACGAGCATGACCAAGCTCAAGCTCATCCATCACCTTTAATACCGCATAAGTATCGTGGACAGATAATTCTTTCTCTTCCACCTGGCGAACGAAACGATGTGACTTAAGAATTCCGATTACTGACTGGTTAATAACAGCACGACCATAGATGGACGTAACAATATTATTACGACGGTACAAACGACCAATTAATGGAATCATCGCCTCTGCAGTCGCTTCACGACTCTTCCAATCTGAAAAACAGTTATCAATCACTTCATTGCTCACGCTTAACACCTCTATTTGTTTATGCGTCAAATCAGGGCCGCTATTATCCAGATATATAGTTCAGCGTGCAACGCTTTGTGGTTAAATTAAGGCGTACACGTCTTAATCTGGGTCAATTAGCAACAAAATAGATTAAATATGCCGCACATATTTCCGTTATAAGTTAAAACAGCTAAAATCAATGAATAACAATCATAAGCCTATCAAGAGTAAAAAACGTGGCCGATACAAATGCGCTTGTCGTAGATGACTCATCTACTTCAAGAATGCTACTAACAAAAATTCTTAGAAAAATGGATATCCAATGCGAGCAAGCCTCATCGGGCGAGGAAGCACTATCTCAACTTGGATGGTTTCACCCGGACTTTATTTTTCTAGATCACTTAATGCCTGGTATGGATGGCTTTGACACTCTGAAAGCCATTAAGTCAAACCCAGACACACAAAACATTCCCGTCATTATGTACACCTCACAGCATGCTCATAAATATTATGAAGAAGCTCACGCCCTGGGCGCTGCAGGCGTTATATCCAAGCAAATTGATCGCGATAAGTTATATTTAATGATCAGTCGAATCTGCTTGAAGCCCAAAGATGACGATAAAGACGTCCCTACTGTCTACCAGGAAGTACAAAAAAACCTTGAAACCTCAATTGCCGACATGTCGAACAGCAAAGTTTTAGCGCGAGTATCGACATTAGAAACCGCATATGAAGAGCTTCACGAGGAAAATAGAAACCTAAAACTAGAACTCGCGCAATCTAAAGCTGATAGCGAGGAGCTTCGATTAAAGTCACAAAACTTTACTCCTTCTCAGATAGTCATCACACTATTTCTCGCACTAGCCTTGTTTGGCACAACGTTTACTTGGTTTACAACGCAGCGCATTGAATCAAACTTTGCCAGCACTCAGACTCGCCTTAACTTGATGGATGGATTGGTCGAGGAAATAATTGATTACCTTGAAAACAACTCGCCTTCTAATCAGTAGATATGGATATTGACGTACGTGGAAACTAAGACATCAAAGCAAAAACAGCCCGACCTCGATAAAATTTATCCACGACTTAAATTTTTGATCATTGACGATTTTGAAAGCTTCCGTTCATCGTTGCGCCTCATGCTATCGTCTTTTGGCGCTGTACATGTCGACATTGCCTATTCTGCCGAAGATGCCTTAGAAAAATGCCGCTTTAACTTCTATGACATAGTATTATGTGATTTCAACCTTGGTGCAGGCAAGAACGGCCAACAGGTTCTTGAAGCACTTCGCGTAAACAAGCGCCTCAAACACATCCATTTATTTGTTATGGTTACTGCAGAAACAGCTAAAGATGTTGTTCTCGGCGCACGCGAGTACCAACCCGACGCCTACATTGCAAAACCAATTACGCGCACAGTATTAGAGCAGCGCCTTGGTCAACTGGTAATGCAACAACGAGCACTAAAGCCTATAAATAAGGAACTTGATCTAGAGAACTACCCCAAGGCTATCAGCCAGTGCTTGGCACTAATCAATGATAAGTCACGATACTCTTCTTGGTGCCACCAAACATTGGGCCAACTTTACCTACAAATTGGCGACACACAAAGCGCAATCAGGCTGTATGAGTCAATTATCGCAAAGCGCGAAATACCGTGGGCATCGCTAGGGCTGGCGCAAGCTCAATTAGCAAATCAAGACTACTCACCTGCCCTGGAGAACTTTAAGGCGGCACTTAAACTTAACCCCTACATGGTTGAAGCATATGACGGTCTCGCAGCTTGCTACGAGAAACTGAATCAACCACAGAAAGCACAAGAATCACTTGAGTCAGCAGTTGAAATGTCGCCCAGAGTAATTCTACGTCATGAGAAACTAGGCAAGCTATGTCAAAAGAATCAAGACATTGAAAGCGCAACAGAGGCATACAGGAAAGCTATTCGATATGGCGAACACTCAATACATGAAAAAGCTGACAACTACCTAAACCTTGGCCGCTGCTTATCCGAAAGGTCATCGGGAGACCTTAGTGATTCTGGCAAAACACATGCGGACGAAGCGATACAAGTTCTAAACGAATTAACACATAAATTTTCGGCTGACGAACAGGCCTGCCTCAATGCAACGCTTATCGAGGCTCGAGTATTTAATGGTCAGAACAATGCCGAAGCAGCACAGGAAAAACTTCATCAAGCAGAGTGCATGATTGAAGAAGAGAAGCTCTCAGCGGAAATTGGCATCGAGCTAGCAAAGACACTCTACTCCTTAAACGAGCTTGAACGTGCCGAGAAACTCTTAATCACACTCGCTGAGCGATTCAGTAACGACCCCGAAGCGCTAGCGCAAATTGAAAGCCAGCTTGACGAACCCGAAAGCTTAGTGGCCAAAAAGCAAGCAAAACGCCTTAATAAATCAGGTATTGAGCAGTTTGAACAAGGCCAACTTGCACAAGCTGCTGAAGCATTCAAAGAAGCGCTCAAGCATACACCAAGACACGCAGCCTTGAATCTTAATCTAGCTCAAGTTGTAACGAAGCTATTTAAAGAAACTGCTGACCATAGCTTATTAAAGCTTGCAGAGCAGTCCCTTGAAAAAATAAACAACATACCCGAACAGCATAACCAATACCGAAGGCTTAAACACCTCGAGAAGCAAGTAGCAGAACTTCAATCCAAAAAACAAAATTGAACGAGTACAGTATCATGAGTAAAGACAAACAACCCGATTTCTCGATGATTATCGCATCAGCTGTCCACGACATGAAAAATTCGCTCAGCATGCTACTACACTCCGTAGATCAGATGTGCGAAGAACTGCCTGAAGAGTGGCAACAAAGAAACAATACGACTGTCGTAAAATATGAGGCTGAACGTGTAAATAGCTACCTTGTACAGCTACTTGGCTTATATCGCCTGCAGAATGAAATGCTATCATTACATATCGATGAGTGCTTTGTTCACGACATCCTGGACGAGCAATCCGCACACTATTCGCCAATGCTCAAAGATAAAAATATTGAACTCGAAATCACCTGTGATCCAAATATATCTTGGTATTTTGATAGGGAGGTAATTTTGGGCGTTCTTAATAACGCGCTAAATAATGCTTCACGCTATACCAAATCGATCATTGAAATCGTCGCCTACATCAAAGATGATGACCTGATTATAGAAATACATGATGATGGAATCGGTTATCCTGACGAGCTATTGCAAGCCTCACCAGGAGAAGTAATAAATAACATTAACTTTCAAACTGGCAGCACCAGCCTGGGAATATATTTTGCTGAAATGGTCACTAAACTTCACACACAAAATGACAAGCAAGGGTCTATCAAGTTATCAAATGGAGGCAGACACGGAGGGGGAGTCTTCACGGTAGCACTTCCCTAAATCAAATTACCAAGCCAGCCTAGATTTTTCTTACTCAATAGGTGGGAGGTATTCTTTAAACAGTGCGCTGCCAAGCGATGCACCGGTAACATCAGACAGCCCCCACACTGAAAGTATTCTGCCGTCACGTAGCAAGGCATTTTGCCTCAAGGTTAACACTTCGGCACCTGATGTCTCTTGAACAATCGTACTTTCACTCAGCCACACCTTAGACAACTTAGAATATTGTCTTGTATTGATTTTTGGGTGGAACGAAGTATTCTGAACCCAACTTAAGACACCGTTACCTTCATAGTCAAAGTTTAGTAAAGGGCTGGTAACCGGTCTCTCAGAACCAGATCCAGTAACTGGAATGTCTTCAGCAGTAGAAAAGCCAGAGCCGGGATGATAAGAACGAACTGTAAGACTGTTCACACCATCGTCGAACAGCATTGACCAAGCCACAAATAACTCGTTCAAATTATTGTGGGCCAGAGTAAACTCACTAACGCTTGCCGAGTCATCATATTCAATCTTTTTAGCATCTTCCCACTCTCCGCTAGCGTTACGATTAAGCATTAGATCATATCGACTTCCAGAAGATTGACGCCAAGCAACGTAGAGATCGCCATTATCAGAAATTGAGGGTTTAGGTTGAACCGCAAAGTGTGTTTCTGCACCAACAACATCAACAAACTGTGTTTCATCACTGCTCAGAGTTGCATCACTTGATACATTGAATCTTCTTGCTCTAACTCTGTCGAAGCCCGACACTTCCTGTGACCACACCACCACACCAAGACCTGAGGAACTAAGAGATAATTCAAGGTCTTGGGCGTCTCCCAAAACATCGGCTCCTGATACTGTATCAATATAAATTGGAGCGCCAAACCCCAAACCATTAAACCCGGTAATAAAATTAAAAGAAAGCAGCCTTACACGCTGAACACCGGCAGAGCTTTGTTGAATGAAACCACCAACAACCCCTCCAGAATCACTTAAGCTAAAACTGGTATTTCTAACCTCACCATCAACAGAAGACCCACTTAAAAGATCTCGTGGCCCGCTCCATGCATTCCCATCAAACATGTTAACCCATGCTGTCAGCTGTGCGTCAGGAGACCTTGGCTGAATCCATATAACGACCGCATGCCCCAGCTCATTAATAGCGATTTCTGGAGAGTAAACGCTACCAAGACCAGCACTATCCAACCTTAATGAGTTAACGCAGGAAGAATCAAGAGAGTCAGGATTCTTGCGGCAATGCCGTGAAGCAGACTCAGTTCCGGGTAGAACCCAGACTTCCTGATCCGCTAGATATTGACTTGCCCAAATCTGTGTCACACCTTCAACACTCTGCTTCCAAACCAATAAAGTAGTGCCACTTTGACTACTTTGGATAATCGGCTCAAAGCTGTCCCCTTGATGAAAGACTGCCTGTGTACCCTCTTCATTCAAGTACTTGAAATTAAGAGTTTCGGACTCGTGCCATACGCCAGACTCCGTCGTAAACGCGACCCTCTCCCCGCCTTCAAGAAAATTACGCTCATCCTCACTTGTTGACAAATCATCTTCCACTAAATCATGTACGTCTGATTCCACTTGAAGAGTATAAGTGTTATGTAAGGCAAAACGACCACTACTCAGCCCTAATGTTAACTCAGTAGCGTCAACATCAATCAATTTACCGCTTTCTTCATCTGGTACTTTTGACTCCCCAGGGACAGTACTGTGAGAAATATTTATTTCTCGCTCAACAGGCTCTGTAATTGAGTCAGGATCGAAACTACCAGAATAAATACCAACTCGATTATCAAGTAAAGAATCTATATTCATTTTCTCACTAAATAACACAGTTGGATTTAAGTCCACGCCGTAGCTTATCTCTTCAGAATCAGGAGTGATGCGAATAATAGTCGGTGCAGTAGTATCGGTGGCAGCTTCAGGCAGACTACGAGTACCATCGCTATCACAGGCAGAAAGGCCCGAAAGAAAAATAACAACCAGGAGTATTAGTTTATTTTTCCCGGCTCTTAGGTAGTGAGAGTGCATTTAAACTCCATATAAATACAATAGTAGAAATGAATCAGGCATTTATACCATGTACCAGATGAACGCTCTATGGTTTACTTCCAAGATTGTGCGACAAGTAACAGCTTCGCTTAGAAAATATTGGACAGTTTGAGTATAAAAGTTTTAATGAGGGCTTTTTTAAACGCAATGAGAAAAAAGGCCTGAATAAATTCAGGCCCTTACCAAGGTTAAGATATCTTCGGAGCCAAAGAACCGTCTTGGTACTGTGCAAACATTGAATCAAGACTTTGAGCCTTAATCTTATCAGCACGACCAGCTGTTCCGAACGCTTCGTATCGAGCAACTACAATTTCTTTCATCGCACTTACAGTTTCTTTTAGATACTTTCTAGGGTCGAATTCTGCTGGATTCTGTGCCATAAAGCGACGCACAGCACCAGTAGAAGCCAGACGTAGATCGGTATCAATATTTACCTTACGAACGCCATATTTTATGCCCTCTACAATCTGCTCTACAGGGACACCATAGGTTTCAGGAATTTCGCCGCCGTACTCGTTAATAACAGCAAGCCATTCTTGAGGTACAGAGGATGAACCATGCATTACTAGGTGCGTACCAGGAATACGTTCATTTATCGCTTTAATACGGTCAATAGCCAAAATATCACCAGTAGGTGGACGCGTGAACTTATACGCGCCATGGCTTGTACCACATGCAATCGCTAACGCATCAACACCAGTTTGCTTAACAAAATCTGCTGCCTCTTCTGGATCAGTTAACATCTGATCGTGACTAAGTGTACCTTCAGCACCAACACCATCTTCTTCACCTGCCTGGCCAGTTTCTAAAGACCCCAAACAGCCAAGCTCACCTTCAACAGAAACACCGCAAGCATGCGCCATTTCAACAGTGCGCTTTGTGACGTCAACGTTATATTCGTAGCTGGAAGGTGTTTTGCCATCGTCCATCAGCGAACCATCCATCATCACTGAAGAAAACCCAAGTTGAATCGAGCGCTGGCAAACTGCTGGAGAAGTACCGTGGTCCTGATGCATACAAACAGGAATGTGCGGGAATTCTTCGATAGCCGCCAAAATAAGATGACGCAAAAAAGGTGCTCCGGCATATTTACGAGCACCGGCTGAAGCCTGCACTATCACAGGACTATTTGTTTGATCAGCTGCTTCCATAATAGCGCGCATCTGCTCAAGGTTATTTACGTTAAACGCTGGAACTCCGTAGTCATACTCTGCAGCATGATCAAGTAGTTGTCGCATACTAATTAATGCCATGATTATCTCCGGTTAAAACATGGATTGAATTTATGAGCTTGCGCGCTCTGTTAACATTGCTACTGCAGGTAAAGTCTTACCTTCTACAAATTCTAAAAAGGCACCGCCACCCGTAGAAATATACGAAACCTTATCTGCGATTTCATACTTATCGACAGCAGCCAAGGTGTCGCCACCACCTGCTATTGAGAATGCATCACTATCAGCGATGGCTAATGATAGCGCTTTAGTGCCCGCACCAAACTGGTCGAACTCAAACACGCCTACTGGCCCATTCCAAATTATCGTACCCGCACTTTTCAGTATTTCCGCCAAGCTCTCAGAGGTTGCCGGGCCGATATCAAAAATCATATCGCCTTCATCTACCTCATCAGAATTTTTCGTTGTCGCAACTGCAGACTCTGAAAACTCACTACCAACCACGACGTCTGTAGGCAATGGGATATGAGTCTTTTCGCTAAGAGCTTTAGCCTTGGAAATTAAATCTTCTTCGCACAAAGACTTACCAACAGCCTTGCCATCAGCAGCTAAAAAGGTATTAGCAATACCGCCACCGACAATTAGCTGGTCAACAATATCAGAAAGTGACTCAAGCACTGTTAATTTAGTGGAGACTTTGGAACCACCAACAATAGCAACTAAAGGTCGCTTAGGTTCTTTTAATGCTTTTCCTAAAGCATCCAGCTCAGCAGCAAGCAAAGGGCCTGCGCAGGCAACAGGGGCAAATTTGCCGACACCATGCGTAGATGCTTGTGCGCGATGAGCGGTTCCGAAAGCATCCATCACATAAATATCACAAAGCTTTGCATAGGCCTTTGACAAAGCCTCATCATCTTTCTTTTCACCAACGTTAAATCTAACATTTTCAAATAACACAACGTCGCCGTCATTCAGACCGTCTGTATCCTGCCAATCTTTTAGTACTGGAATATCTTTACCGAGCAGATCGGACATATGACTAGCAACGGGCGCCAGTGAAAAAGCCTCATCATACTCACCCTCAGTTGGTCGACCCAAATGAGACATAAGCATTACTTTAGCGCCGGCTTCCATAGCATGCTTGATTGTAGGCAATGACGCTCGAATACGTGCATCACTCGTTACCTTTCCATTTTTAACTGGAACATTCAAATCTTCGCGAATCAAAACCCTCTTTCCTTTAAGGTCGAGATCCATCATTTTAAGAACAGACATATAATCTCCCATATAACATTGCGGCCCTGCAAAAAGTCACTTTGCAAGCCAATATCTAGCAACATCGAGCATACGGTTTGCGTATGCCCATTCATTATCAAACCAAGTCAAAACCTTGATCAAACGTCCGCCACTCACTCTTGTCTGGCTACCATCAACAATTGTTGAGTGAGTATCACCAACAAAGTCACTCGACGCTAACGGCTCTTCGGTGTAGTGGAAAATACCAAATTTATCGGCACCAGCCTTTTCGGCTAACAATGCGTTCACATCATTAGTATTAACGGCCATATCTACATACAACGATAACTCTATCGCTGAAACATTAATCGTAGGGACTCGCATAGCAGTCGCAGTTAATTTACCTTTCAAGTCAGGCAAAATACGCTCAACACCTTTCGCCAAACCTGTGTCGACGGGAACCACATTGTTCATCGAGCTTCGAGTACGCCTAAGATCCTGATGATGATAGGCATCGATCGTTGGCTGATCATTCATAGCGGAGTGAATAGTGGTAAGCGAACCAGCTACAATACCGAAGCGTTCATCTATAGCACTCAATACTGGCACAACAGCATTACTAGTACATGACGCACACGAGGCGATTATGTCGCCACTATCTAAGCCAAAATGATTTACACCATAGATCACTGTCTTATCGAAGCTTTCATCACCTGGTTGAGAAACAAGCACGCGCCCGGCACCAGACTCCAAATGACCGGAAACCTGCTTAAGAGAACTAAAGCGACCAGTACACTCCATGACTAAATCTATACCCAGATCCTCCCAAGGAAGCATGCTAGGTTGCGAAAAACGTGTTAAGGCAATTAGGTCGTTCCCGACAACCATCTTCGAGTCACCCTGGACATCAACTGAAAGCGGGAATCTACCAAATGTCGTGTCGTACCGGGTCAAATAAGCAATCGTATCAGCATCTGCAAGCTCATTAATAGCGACAAACTTTATCGAATCGTCACCAACAGAACGGCCTTTCGACCGTTCATAGCTAGCACGCAACAAAGACTGCCCAATACGACCATAGCCATTAATTGCGACACGATAAGTCATTCTGAGCGTCCGATACCTTCAAGGCTCACTATCAGGTCGTGCATTTATAGCAAATCTTCGGCAACATTTAGGATGTTATCAACAGTGAAGCCGAACTCCTCAAACAACTGTCCTGCAGGTGCAGACTCGCCAAAACTATTCATGCCGATCACTCGTCCGTCAATACCCACATACTTGTACCAGTAATCGGCGATCGCTGCCTCAATAGCAATACGCGCAGGAACCTCAAGAGGTAAAACAGACAGGCGATATTCGATATCTTGCTGATCAAAAACATCAGTACAAGGCATAGAAACAACTCGGACATTAACTTCACGCTTAGTAAGTTCGTCTGCAGCAGCAACTGCCAATCCTACTTCAGAACCTGTAGCGATCAGAATCAACTCTGGCAAGCCTTCACAGTCTTTCAAGATGTAACCACCACGCTCAATATTTGCAACTTGCTCTTTACTTCGCTCTTGGTGAACTAGGTTTTGCCGCGAGAAAATCAATGAGGATGGGCCATCGGCACGCTCAAGGGAATGCTTCCACGACACGGCTGACTCAACCGTATCACAAGGCCTCCAGCAGTTCATGTTAGGCGTTAGACGCAAACTTGAAATCTGCTCGACCGGCTGATGAGTTGGGCCATCTTCGCCCAGACCAATAGAATCATGTGTAAATACATAGATAGCACGCTGCTTCATGAGTGCAGACATACGTACAGCATTGCGTGCGTATTCCATAAAGATTAAGAAAGTAGCACCGTAAGGAACAAATCCGCCGTGTAAGGCGATGCCATTCATAATCGCAGCCATACCGAATTCACGAACGCCGTAATAAATATAGTTACCGGCCGCATCATTAGCTTCCAAGCCCTTACAGCCACTCCATAAAGTCAGGTTAGACGCAGCAAGATCAGCAGAGCCCCCCATTAATTCAGGAAGCATTGGACCAAACTGGTTCAAGGAATTCTGGGATGCCTTTCGGCTGGCAATCGTTGCACCATCTTCTTGCAACTGATTAATGTATTGATCTGCTTGTTTAGCAAAATCTTCTGGAAGCTCACCAGCTAAACGACGATTGAATTCGCTAGCAAGTTCTGGATATACCTCTGCGTATGCATCAAAACGAGCAGACCAATCTTTCTCAGCCTTGGAACCAGCTTCACGAGCATTCCAGCCATTATATATATCTTCGGGAATTTCAAAAGCACCATGAGCCCAGCCTAAGCGCTCACGAGTTGCAGCAATTTCATCATCACCCAACGGAGCACCGTGACAATCTTCTTTACCTTCTTTATTTGGCGAACCAAAACCTATTACTGTTTTACAGCAAATAATAGTTGGCTGAGTAGTATTACTTTTAGCTTCTTTAATGGCCGCCTCGATGGCATCAGCATCATGACCATCTACATTAGGAATAACTTGCCAGTTATAAGACTCGAAGCGCTTAGGTGTATCGTCAGAGAACCAACCTTCGACTTCACCGTCTATTGAAATGCCGTTATCATCATAAAAAAGTACCAATTTACCCAAGCCAAGCGTACCTGCTAAAGAACACACTTCGTGGGAAATACCTTCCATCAAACAGCCATCACCAGCAAATGTATAGGTGTAATGATCAACGATATTATGACCTTCACGGTTAAATTGCGCAGCAAGTGACTTTTCGGCTATCGCCATACCCACCGCATTAGAAATACCTTGACCAAGAGGGCCAGTGGTAGTTTCAACTCCGGGTGTGTATCCGTATTCAGGGTGACCTGGCGTTTTAGAATGTAGCTGTCGGAAGTTTTTAAGATCTTCAATACCCAGATCATAACCGCTTAAGTGCAGCAAAGAATAGATAAGCATTGAACCGTGGCCGTTGGACAATATAAATCGATCGCGATTTGGCCAAGACGGGTTCTGAGGGGTATGCTGTAAGTGGCCGTTCCATAACACTTCAGCAATATCAGCCATTCCCATTGGCGCGCCAGGATGGCCAGACTTTGCTTTTTGAACTGCATCCATACTTAACGCACGAATGGCATTTGCTAGTTCACGACGTGACGGCATTAAATTTCTCCCGAAAGATGATCTAAAAAAGCCGCCATTCTCGCTTAAATTACCCTATTGAGCAAATAAAACTTGAACAATAGGGTAATAATATTATGAAGCCTGGGAGGCCGAGTGAACCGTACTCTGGGCAAGGTCCAGCAACTCTCGCAACGCAACTGAATACATTGAAAACTCTGCATCTTCGGTAGCTTTGAATTCAGTGAGCATCTGACGCCATCGCGCCACAAGCTCATCATGCTGCTCCATCCATAAATCGACACGTTTATTTATGTCTTTCGGGGCATCATTCAACTTCAACAAACCGACAGTTAAAGCACGCTGCTGCCAGTCTAGATCTTCTCTGAAAGCTTCACGCGCTAGTGCTTGCCAGTGAGTTAAAGGCGTAAGTGCGTTAATTTGGTAGGAGAACCAAGTTAGCTCTAAGCGATTGCCCAGTAAGTAGTAAATTTTGGCAACCTGATCCAGAGAGCCATCACCCTCTTCCTGCGCCTCTATAATCCCAAGCGCAGAATACAAATGACTGGCCCCAGCGACAATACCTGCGAGCTTTTCCGGCACACCTTGCTCGACCAGGCTATCAAACTTATCTTGCCATAACTGGGCAGATGCGCCAGTCAGGTAACTTGGTAACGATTTAGCAATCTTGGCTATACCAGTTTTGAAACGGTCCATATTCTCAGTAACGTTTAATTCACTGCGACGATTTCTGATCAGCCAGCGACATGCTCTGCGCATTAAACTCATTAACTCAGCCATCATACTGTACTGGAGGTCACTGGAAATAAGGTAATCAAGATCCTCTATTTGCCCCCAAATATTTTCAAGGTCAAATACATCACGCGCGATAATATAAGCCAAAGCAACTGAAGAGGAGCTTGCACCTGTTGATTGCTTTAACCGCTCAACGAATGTAATCCCCATATGATTGACCATATCGTTAGCAACCTGCGTTGATATGATCTCTCTTCTTAAGCGATGATCATGAAGTTGAGCACCGTATTTCTTGACTATCTGTTGTGGGAAGGCGACCTCAATTTCATCACTCAAGTGGTCATCATCAGGAAGGTTCGAGTTAATAAGCTCTTCTTTAAGGTCACCTTTTACATAGGAGATAAGTACTGATAACTCGGGTCTTGTTAGCCCCATATCTAGAGACTTTCGCTCAGTGATATCGTCATCACAAGGCAGGAACTCAAGTTCACGATTCAGCTTTCCTGATGCTTCCATTGCATTGATCAGACGTCGATACTCTTCCATTCTTGGCATCGCATCTTTAAGCGCTATACTAATTGCTTGTGTTTGACGGTAGTTATTTTTTAAAACGAGATCAGACACGCTATCCGTCATGTCTGCTAACAGTTTATTTCTTTGCTTCTCAGTTAAGTCTCCATTCAGCAATATATCATTCAAGAGGATCTTTATATTCACTTCATGATCTGAGCAGTCTACGCCAGCCGCGTTATCGATAAAGTCTGTATTTAATTGCCCGCCACTCTGAGCATACTCAATACGAGAAAGCTGGGTCATACCCAAATTTCCGCCCTCACCGACTACTTTGGCTTTTAGCTCTTTACCGGTGATACGTAATACATCATTAGCCTTATCACCCACATCCGCGTGAGTTTCCTTGCTCGACATAATATAGGTGCCAATGCCGCCAAACCAAAGCAGGTCAACCTCTGCCTTTAGTATTCGATTTATCAAATCATTTGGAGCCAGGCGCGTTTCCTTTGTACCGATAAAGTCCTGCATTTGCTTCGAAAGTTCAATAGACTTAGAGGAACGTGAATAAATACCGCCACCTTCAGAAATCAGTTCTTTGTTATAGTCATCCCAGGTAGAGCCCTGCAGTTCAAACAAGCGCTTTCTCTCTGAAAAGCTTGTTGAAGGGTCCGGATCAGGATCAAAGAAAATGTGCATATGGTTAAATGCCGCTACTAGCTTGGTATGCTTGGATAGCAGCATGCCATTTCCGAAAACATCGCCTGCCATATCACCGATACCAATTGCAGTGAATGGCGTTGTTTGCGTATTAAGACCTAGCTCTCTGAAATGGCGCTGAACTGATACCCAAGCGCCTTTTGCAGTGATCCCCATTTTCTTGTGGTCGTAGCCGTGACTACCACCCGAAGCAAAGGCATCACCAAGCCAATGCCCCTTCTCCAAAGATATCTCATTCGCAATATCAGAGAAGGTTGCTGTGCCTTTATCCGCGGCAACTACGAGGTAATAATCGTCATCATCATGACATACGACTTCGGTCGGCTTAACCACTTCACCATTAACCAGGTTATCGGTTACATTAAGCATTCCGGTAATAAAGGTTTGGTAACACGCAATCCCTTCAGCGATGAAGCCTTTCCGGTCGCTTGGAAAATTCTTAGCAACGAAGCCGCCCTTCGCACCAACCGGAACGATAACAGCATTCTTAACTTGCTGAGCCTTAACCAAGCCTAAAACTTCAGTGCGATAATCTTCATAACGATCAGACCAACGCAAGCCACCACGAGCAACCTTCCCCCCACGCAAATGAACCCCTTCAACCCTGGGCGAATAAACAAATATCTCATACATTGGAACGGGCAAAGGAACGTTTGGAATTAAACGCGGCTGCAACTTATACGAAATATAACTTTTATCCGCACCACCGCTATCGTGCTGATAGAAGTTTGTACGCATCGTTGCTTTGATCAAATCAAGATATAAACGCAGAATCTTGTCTTCGGTCAGGTTATGTACATTGTTTAGCGCCTTGTAAAAGTTTTCTTCTATCTTATCTAGCAGCTTTAGATTCTTTGCAGATAAAGCGTTTGCACCGGGTTTAAAACGGTGTTCAAAATAGTCGCTAAGCAAGGCCGTGATTTCTACGTTTGACACCACCGTATTAGAAATAAACTCTTGAGAGTTGCTAACGCGAATCTGTTGCATATAACGGGAGTAAGATCGTAGCATAGCGATTTGACGCCAATTCATATAGGCACTGATTATTAACCTATTAAATCGGTCATTCTCTGCGTCTCCCTGCCACACTTTGATAAATAGCTCTTCGAAATTATCACGAATCTTCGAAATATCAATTGGCTTCTGATCGCTTGTCGTCAACATAAAATCATGTAACCACACCGTAGCTCCTTCACGATCAATACTTTCGTAAGGGTTCTCACCGATAACTCTCAGCCCCATATTTTCGAAGATAGGCATGACATCAGACAATGGGATCGGTTGATCAGCATGAAAAAGCTTAAAGTGAACGACTTTTTCATTTTCTTCTATCGTTCGATAAAAACTCATACCAATCGTATTTTCAGTTTTTACCTTTTCTATATTCTCGATATCGACCGCAGCTCTTCGAGGCGAAAACTCTTCTCGATAACTTGATGAAAAAGCGGATCTATAACGGTTGATATAAGTATTTGCTTTCTCTTCGCCGTAAGCATCAAACAAAGATTGCTCTAGATCGTCTTCCCAAGACTGAGCTACAGCAACAATTTTCTCTTCAATGTCAGCAACGTTAAACGCACTTCGGTCAAAATGTTCAACACGCAAGTTAATATGGGTTCGCGCAAGCACTGACTCAGATATAAATGTATTAAAGTCAGTATCAGCAGCACCTAAACTATCTTGTAAAATTCGCTGAATTTTAAGGCGAATATCCGTGCTATAGATTTCTCTTGGGACATAAGCCAAACATGAGACAAACTGGCTAAAAATATCCTCTCTTATAAATAGCCTTGTCTGCTTTCGCTCCTGTATATAAAGGGTTCCCATAATAACGTCGAGCAACTCATCCTTATCAATCTGGAACAGATCCTCCCGTGGAAAAACTATCAGAGACTGCAGAAGCTCCTTGCCCCGATAGTCCCGTATATTTAAACCCGAGTTTTCAGAAACGTAGCTGATTTTATTCCGCAACAAAGGAATGTTTGCAGGCGATTCAGAATACATTTTTGCGGTGTATAGGCCAATAAAACAACAGATACCGGCTAAATTGCCATCTTTATCAAAACGCTTTACACCAACACACTCTGGATAAACAGGTCGATGAACGGAGGACCGCTGAGAAGCCTTTGAGAAAAAGAACAAATTGCTACCGAAAATTTGTTGCTTAGAGGCTTTTGGCAACTTGTTCAGTTCTGACTTTTCGATAAAATCTACAAAGCGATGAACCAGCCCCAGGCCGCTTCCTTTAACGAGGTCGAAACTTTCACTTCTTCCCTCTTTCTTTAGGTCATAATCTACACAACCCAAGAAGATGAAGCGTTCATCCCCCATCCAGCGTAAAAACTCGCGCCCCTCTTCAATGTCTTCAGGCGCAATAGTTTTATAATTCTTTTCGGTTAGGTTTTCTATCAAGCTCTGTTTCTTGGTAAGCATATTTTCATAGTCGCCAACCATCGTTGAAACGTCTGACATCACTTCATTGATAGCCTTTAGCAAAGACTTCTGAGACGCTGAATCGCTATGCCGATCTATCTCGATAAATATAAGCGCTTCATCATTGCAGGTTGATTCTTTTGCGGCGGCACCACTTTTAAGGGATTCAATATCACCATTTTTTGCTCGTTCGCAACGGATATTTGCATACTGAATACTATGAATTTTGACCATGCGATTAGAAAGGATTAGCCTGATCGAATCGACAATAAACGGCATGTTTTCTTGAAGCACCACGAGTACAGTATGGGGTGACTGCCAATTATGGTCTTCAAGGTTCGGGTTAAAAACCTCAATTTTCGCCTTTGTACCTTTGTGCGATGAAGAAAACTTCCATGCCGACATAACAAGGCCGAGCATATCCGAGACTCTACGGCCTTCGAATTCCTCTATAAACGTGCTTGCGAAAAGCTGGTCGACAAACTGGGTAACCAACGCTCCCTGTTTGACACCTAACTTATCCTTAACAGAGTCTTTAATCTGGGAAATGAATTTTTTCTTACTTGTGGTATCAATAACCTTCATTATTATTTTCCGCCATTTCAATCAACAAAGCTCACAACTTACATTAGTTAAATGAATAATAGTTCATTGACAGGAAATTGCTTATTAATCATCTATCTATTAAGTTTAATCTTCGATTTTTTTAGAAATATTATCTAGGTTATTGCACTATGAGCGCACATGCAGCATTTGATCAATTAAATACAGCTCTCAGCAAACGAATTCTTGGCCAGGCACATTTGGTCGAGCGATTGCTAATTGCCCTTTTGGCAGATGGCCACTTACTAGTTGAAGGCGCGCCCGGGCTTGCAAAAACAAAGGCAATCAAAGAACTTTCCGATCGAATTGAAGGCAACTTTCAACGCATCCAGTTCACACCTGATCTACTCCCTTCCGATGTAACCGGCACAGAAATATATCGTGCCGAGAAAGGAGAGTTTGAATTTCAAAAAGGCCCAATATTTCATAATTTAATACTAGCTGACGAAATTAACCGTGCCCCCGCAAAAGTTCAATCTGCACTACTAGAAGCAATGGCCGAGCGACAAGTAAGCGTTGGCAAACAAACCTTCCCGCTTGATAGTTTATTCTTAGTAATGGCCACGCAAAACCCAATCGAACAAGAAGGCACCTACCCCCTGCCCGAAGCGCAGTTAGATCGTTTTTTAATGCACGTAAAGATCGACTACCCCAACCTTGAGTCCGAAAAGGAAATATTGCGACTAGCCAGAAGCGAGCACGATGACACGCCATTGAACGAAGAGGTATTAGAACTTGCTCAGTCTGAGATCTTCCAAGCCAGGAAAGAGATGTCTGCAATCCATATGAGCGAAGCTGTAGAGGAATATCTTGTCCACCTTACGATTGCGACGCGTCAACCTACACAATACGGTGAAGACCTGGGTCGCTGGATCGATTTCGGCGCCAGTCCACGCGCAACAATTTCCCTAGATCGCTGCGCACGTGCTTATGCATGGTTAAATGGCAAAGATTTCGTTAGCCCTGACGATATTCGCGCCGTACTTCACGACGTCTTTCGTCATCGCATTATCATCAGCTTTGAAGCTGAAGCAGACGGTATAACAGCCGATCATGTGATCAATGAACTAATTCACCGCGTTCCTGTAGCATAATCAATGCCTGTTACTAATTCAGACTCAATTCCCAACCTCGACCAGGGGCCTTATACTTCGGTGCAGGCGCTTGCGCGTTTACGTTGGCAGGCAAAAAATCTAAAACTCAGAAAAGCAAAAGCTATTTCGCGCCCCCAAAGCGGTTCACACCTATCCAAATTCCGCGGTCGAGGCATGGAGTTCGCAGAAGTTCGTGTATATCAGCCTGGTGACGACGTTCGGAGTATCGATTGGCGCGTTACAGCACGGCGCCAGACGCCTCACACTAAACTATTTAACGAAGAACGCGAACGCCCACTCCTAGTTATTTGTGATCAGAGTAAAAGCCAGTTTTTCGGTAGCAAACATAGCTTCAAGTCCGTTAGAGCTGCCGAAGCTGCTGCCTTGTTCGCATGGTCTGCACTCGACCACAATGACCGCGTTGGAGGCATAGTATTCTCTGACATTGCACATCACGAAGTAAAGCCAGCGCGTAGTCGCAAGTCAGTAATGCAATACATTAATTTTCTTAGTCAGTTTAACCAAGCCTTGAATATAGAAGATAGCAAAATTCCCCCTTCTTTCTCGCTTGATAAGGCACTAATAGAAGCGGTCAGACTTGCAAAGCCAGGTACGCTTATCGTTATCATCAGCGACTTTTTACACTTTAATCAGGAAACTGAAAAAGCACTTAAGGCCCTTAGTAGGCACAATGAGTTACTCTTCATTCGTAGCTATGACCCTCTAGAGGAAGAGCTTCCTCCACCAGGCTTACACCCTGTATCTGATGGCCAACAAACTCTGCTCATCAACTCAAACTCGGCACAAGTTCGATCCGACTACAGCGCCTGGGCGACTCAACACAAAAACCAGTTAGAAGAAATGAGCAAACGTTTTAAATCCTTATTAATAAATCTGTCTACACATCAGGAAACTAGCCACTGTCTCCAAGAAATTCTGCGCAATTACAGCAGATAGTGACTCAATAACACCATGAACCCATCATCGCCATTAGACCAACTAAAAGATATCCACCCTCCCGTGGATATCACCTGGTGGCCGCTAGCTTTTGGCTGGTGGGCTTTAATTGTTATTTCGGTCATCGCTATTGCGCTTGGTCTTACTTTTTTCATAAGACATAGACAACGGAATGCCTGGCGCAGGGTAGCCTTACTTGAACTTAAAGCAATAACCCACAACTCAAAAAGTTGGGATAACTTCGAGCTAGCTACCGAAATAAACATACTCCTAAAGCGATGCCTTGCCGGGAACTCAAGCTCTACTGCACACCTTAGCGACACCGCTGACAAATGGGGCGATACTCTCAACACAACGCAAAACAAAGTAATACTGCCGAGCGACTTACTAGACATCCTCTGTCACGAGATTTACCAACGGAATTGCCCTCGTATAAATACCGAGCAATTGATGCTAATCGAAAAATGGATTCGAGGCCTACGTCATGCTTGATAATCTCTTAGAAGCACTTAACTTTGGGCTAGTTTGGCCTCTTGCGCTATTACTTTTGCCAATTCCTTTGCTCATCCCTCGGCGAGCAAATCAAAGCACCACAAACTATAGAGCGCCGCAGCTTCCACTCTATGAAACAGTAAAAGCACTGAAACTGTCACGTGCACCAGAAGGAAAAACCCATAGCAAACTAAGTAAATACCTACTGGCTTTTGCGTGGTGTTTTCTAATAGTTGCAGCCTCCAGGCCTACTTACTACGGAGAAAAAGTAAACCTCCCGCTAAGTGGAAGAGACTTGATGCTGGCAATCGATATATCACCAAGCATGAAAGAAACAGACCTTAAATTAGATGATGAGTTTGTATCTCGCTTGGACGTTGTCAAAAATGTTGTCTCTTCCTTCGTTACGCAAAGAAAAGGTGACCGCATCGGCTTAATACTGTTTGGCTCTGAGCCCTATATCCAATCGCCGCTTTCATTCGACACAAAAACGGTCAACACACTACTGCAAGAGGCTTACTTAGGTATGGCAGGTAAAGCAACGGCTATCGGCGATGCTATCGGTCTTGGTGTTAAACGCCTAAGGGAAAGACCGAAAGATAGCCGCGTTCTCATATTACTTAGCGACGGCGCGAATACCGCTGGCGAGATCCCCCCCGAAAAAGCTGCACAGTTAGCAGCTCAAGAAGACATCATTATTTATACGATTGGTATTGGTGCCGACGAGCTTTACCGACGAAGCTTTTTTGGCACTCAAAAGGTCAACCCCTCAGCTGATCTGGACGAAGACATGCTAAATGCAATTGCCGAAGTCACTGACGGCAAGTATTTTAGGGCCCGAAACACTGAAGAATTAAACGCGATATACCAGCTCATCAATGAGCTTGAACCAATCGAACAAGACAGCAGAAGCTATCGGCCCACTAAATCTTTGCTTGTATATTTCCTGTCAATAAGCCTGTGTTTTTATCTGGCCGCTTTAGTTGTGAGTTATGCATCTAGCTCACGCTTTACCACTTTCTTCTCTTCCCTAAGAGGAGACAAGCAATAGTGAATCTAGATTTACTCGCCAATTTTCATTTTTTACGTCCATTTTGGCTAACTTGCTTGCTAGCACTGCCTTTTGTCTGGCTTATCCTGCGGCAGTTTAATCAACGAAGCGGAGATTGGAGCCGAAGCATCGACCCTGAGCTTTTGAAGCATTTAACTCCTGCATCCAGTGATAATGAATCAGGCAAAAAAAACTGGCCGCCAATTTTGTTGTTATTGCTAGCCATTATTGGGCTTTCTGGCCCGAGCTGGGAACAAAAACCTAGGCCCGTTGCACAACTACAAGACGATATGGTAGTCATTCTTGACCTATCCGTATCAATGCTTGCCACCGATGTAAAACCCAGCAGACTCGTTAGAGCAAAGCAGAAACTTCACGACCTGCTAGCACTGCGCACAGAAGGAAACACCTCACTTATCGTATTTTCTGGGGATAGTCATATCGTTACACCCTTAACAGATGACATAAATACAATCAAAGCCAGCCTTGAAGCACTTGACCCTTTTATTATGCCGGTTATCGGAAGCAGACCAGATAATGCCGTGAACCAAGCAATTGAGCTATTCAAACAAAACAACTCACGATCAGGTCGCGTTATCCTGATTGCAGACAGTAGCACGCAAGAGCAAAATGAACGTATTTCAGATGCCTTGAGTAGCAAGAATATCCATCTAGATGTTCTTGCAGTAGGTACCAAAGAAGGCGGGCCGATAGATATACCCGGAAAAGGATATTTTAAAAGCCAGGGCGAGATCGTCATCCCACAGACTCCTTTCAAACTATTGGACAGTCTTGCAGGGGTAAATCGCGGCAAGATGGTTAAAATGTCCCTAGATGATCACGACCTAGAGGCGCTTGATATCACGGGTGAACGACTGAGAAAAGCAAAAGCGAACAATACTGACAAGCAAGAAAGTTTTCGTACCTTTGATGCCTGGGAAGATGCCGGTTATTTGCTGTTATTCTTAATAATACCTTTTGCGCTTTTTGCGTATCGACAAAACACACTTCTAGCGCTGTTTATTTCGATATCGCTTATTTCTTTACCAGAAACCTCACACGCCCTTGAAGCAAGAGACTTGTTTAAGACCCAAGACCAGCAAGCTCAAGAGCTAATGAAGCAACAGTCCTACACTGAGGCTGCCGAGAAATTTGAATCCATAGAACATAAGGCAGCCGCTCATTATCGCGCTGGAAATTACGAGCAAGCTGCGAAGTTATACGAAACACTCCCCTCACAGGATGCTTTGTACAACTTGGGGAACAGTCTGGCAAGGAACCAAAAATTCCAGGAAGCACTCGATGCTTACGAGCAAGTATTGAAGCAAAACCCGGATCATCAAGACGCAAAATCAAACAAAGAACTAATAGAGAAACTTCAACAGGAAAACGAGCAGAAACAAAACAGTGACCAGGAGAACCAGGAGAACCAGGAGAACCAGGAGAACCAGGAGAACCAGGAGAACCAGGAGAACCAGGAGAACCAGGAGAAC